>NZ_JAOTQT010000015.1:0-174539 GCF_025685725.1 Burkholderia sp. BKH01
AAGTACCCGAAGTACCCGAAGTACCCGAAGTACCCGAAGTACCCGAAGTACCCGAGGTGCCGGAAGTACCAGAGCTACCCGAACTACCACCGCCCGACGTCCCCGACGAACCGCCGCCCGACGTACCGGACGTCCCCGAAGTGCCGCCCGTCCCCGAAGTGCCGCCCGTCCCCGACGTGCTCGTCTTGATCGTCGGCGGGGTCGTCGGTCCATCGACCGAGCCGCAACCGTACAGCGCGAGCAGCGACGAGACGGCTATCGTTACCGTCGTCTTCTTGAAAATATGGTGCATGTATTGGCCTCGACATTGGAAGTGTGTCCGAGCCTCCACTGCAAATTCCGCGCCACAACATCTGTTTCGAAAAGGCGTCGCGTTTTGTTGCGGAAATCGGGAATATCAACGCGATTTAAACGAAGTAGTGACGGTTTCGCGCGACGGGCTCGCGCGGCGCTCGGGCGTGGCGGTTGCGATGTTCCCGGAAGGCGCCGTAACGCGCGGCCGGATGTTACGTAGCGTTCGGCCGCCGGTTACGCGAACGACCACGAACCGAGGGCTGCATCTTTGACGAAACGCGTCGGCCCCATGAACATGGCGCGAAATCTCCCGCCTGCCGGCGATGCCGACGCCGACGAGGCCACGACCACGACCACGACTTCACACAGGACACGGACATGAGCGAACAGGACAGGGAATACGGCAAGGCGCGGCGGATCGAGGTGATGGGCGAGGCGTTCGTCGAGCGCGCGATGCGCGACCTCGACGGATTTTCGCGTCCGTTGCAGAACTGGCTGAACGAACACGCGTGGGGCAGCACGTGGCAGCGGAGCGGGATCGACCTGAAGACGCGCAGCCTGTGCACGTGCGCGATGCTGGCGGCACTCGGCCGCGGCACGGAACTGAAGGGTCACATTCGCGGCGCGCTCAACAACGGCGCGAGCCTCGTCGAGATCCGCGAGGTGCTGCTGCACAGCGCGCTGTACGCGGGCGCGCCGGCTGCGGTCGAGGCATTCCGCAGCGCGCGTGAGGTGATCGCGGATCTCGGGCTGTCGGTGCCCGACGACGAAGCCTGATTCCGCCGCGGCGCCGGCTGCACGGCGCTGAATCAGGCTCCGCGTCGCTCGCGCTCAGGACTCGATACGCGCAGCTCGTGCGGCGGCGTCGGCCGGCGCGGCGGCGACTTCGAGCAGCCAGTCGGCCGTCGCATCCGGAAGCGTGACCGGCAGCATGTGCCCGCCCTCGACGACCTTCAGCCGCACGTGCGCCGATTTCTTCGCGAGCGCGTCGCCGTGCTCGCGCCAGTTCAGGATCGGATCGGCGTGGCCGTACAGCACGTCGACCGGCAGCGTGAGTTCCGCATAGCGGCGCACCATCGCGGGCAGGTCGACGGGCGCCGACAGCAGGTCGGTCGCGGTCGCGTAGAACACATGCGGCCGCATCCCGAGCAGCCCGCCGCCCTTGGTGGGGAAGTCGCGCGGCACGTCTTCCGGCTCGAACACCTGGCGCACGGCGTTGCGGCCGGTCAGGATCGTCAGCGGGATTGCGAAGGTCCACGACACGAAGCGGCGCACCAGCGGCGACGGTAACATCAGCGGCCGGAACGGCGCCGGCGGCTCGGATTGCTCGTGCGACAGCGGCGCGATCAGCGCGAGCCGGCTCACGCGGTCCGGATGGTTGAGGCCGACCGCGAGCGCGATCGCGCCGCCGAGCGAATGGCCGACGAGCACGGGTTTGTCGAGCCGCAGCGCGTCGATGAACGCGGCGACCGTGCGCGCCTGCGCGAACACGTTCGCCTGCGAGCCCGCGCCGCGGGTCGAGCGGCCGGCGCCGGGCCGGTCGATCAGGATCACGCGATGCTGCTGCGCGAGCCGCGCGAGCGGCAGGTACGCGAAGTTGCGCAGTTGCCCCGCGAGCCCGTGGACGAACACGATCGGCGGGCCGTTGCCGTATTCGACGTAATGGATGCGGTCGCCGCCGATGTCGACGAAGCGGCCTTCGGGCGGAAACGCGCGCGTCACGCGGCTGGCGACGTAGCCGGAAAACAGCGCGAGCGCGGCGAGCACCGCGACGCCGCCGAGCAGCACGTTCTGGATCAGATGGAGCGTAGGGGTCATGTCGGCCTCAGCGGGTTTCGAGTGCGGGTTCGGCAACCGGCGCTGTTGCGGCCGGCCCGGCTTTCGCGCGGCGTTCGAAATGCATCGCCGAATCGGCGAGGGCGCTGAACTTCAGCGATGCGAGATCGAGCACGTAGTTTTGATGGAATTTCCACGGCTTGCGATGGCCCTGCTTCGGCAGGATGCCGGCCGCGCGCTGGATGTAGCCCGAGCTCAGGTTGACGGCCGGCACGTCGCCGAGATCGCCGGCGCCGAGCCGCGGCACGCAGGTGTCATAGCCGTTCGCGCGCATGTGGTTGAGCAACCGGCACACGTAGCGCGCGATCAGCTCGGCCTTCAGCGTCCACGACGCATTCGTGTAGCCGAACGACGACGCGAGGTTCGGCACGTCGCTATACATCATTCCCTTGTACGACACGGTCTCCGGCAGGTCGACCGCGCGGCCGTCGACCGTGACGCGCGCGCCGCCGAGCAGCTTCACCTTCAGCCCGGTCGCGGTGACGATCACGTCCGCGTCGAGCTGCTGGCCGCTCTTCAGCTGGAGGCCGGTCGGCGTGAAGCGCTCGATCTCGTCGGTGACGATCGACGCGCGGCCCGCGCGGATCGACTTGAACAGGTCGCCGTTCGGCACGAGGCACACGCGCTGGTCCCACGGCATGTAGCGCGGCGTCAGGTGCTTCGCGATGTCGAAGCCGGGGCCGAGCTGCTTGCTGGCCGCGCGGATGATGAATTTCTTCGTCTGGTCGGGCTTGCGGCGCGACACGTTGTACAGGTACATCGTCAGCAGTACGTTCTTTACGCGCACGAGCCGGTGCGCGAGCCGCGACGGCAGCACGCGGCGCAGCGCGTTCGCGATCCTGTCGCGCGCGGGCAGCGACACGATGTAGGTCGGCGAGCGCTGCAGCATCGTCACGTGCCGCGCGTCGGCCGCCATCGACGGCACGAGCGTGACGGCCGTCGCGCCGCTGCCGATCACGACGACGCGCCGGTTCGCGTAGGACAGATCCTTCGGCCAGTGCTGCGGATGCACAAGCTTGCCCTCGAACGTGTCCATGCCGGGCCAGTCGGGCAGGTAGCCTGCGTCGTAGTCGTAATAGCCGCTGCACATGAACAGGAAGCGGCAGGTATGGACGAGCGTGTCGGCCGCGCCGTCGCGCGTGCGCTCGATGCGCACCGTCCAGCGCGCGCGGTTCGAGTCCCAGTCGGCCGCGACGACTTTCTGGCCGTAGCGGATCGTCTTGTCGATCCCGTACGTGCGCGCGGTGTCGCGGATGTAGTCGAGGATCGTCTGGCCGTCGGAGATCGCGTTGTCGCTGTGCCACGGGCGGAAGCTGTAGCCGAGCGTGAACATGTCGGAATCCGAACGGACGCCCGGATAGCGGAACAGGTCCCAGGTGCCGCCGATCGCGTCGCGCGCCTCGACGATCGCGACGCTCGCATGCGGGCAGCGCTGCTTCAGGTGATACGCGGCGCCGATGCCGGACAGGCCGGCGCCGACGATCAGCACGTCGAGGTCGTTGCCGTCGCCACGGTCATGGCGGGCGCCGGGGGCGGGCGGCGCGTCGCGCCGGTCGGTCGTCGTCGAGGTCATGCGAGGTCCTTGGTCGGCGTGGCCGGGCGTGCGGCCGGGGCGTGGGTGCGTTCGAGATTGCGTGCACGGGCGCGGCGCACATGGCGCAGCATCAGCCACTGGTAACCGGCGCCGAGCAGGCGCGCGATCCGGTCGAGGCGGCGCGCGTCGGCGCCGACGAGCACGCGGCGCGCATTGCGCTCGACGCCCGCGAGGATCTGCCGCGCGGCATCGTCGGCCGTCGTCGCGTTGATCAGGCGGTTCGCCTGCCGGCGGTGGGTCGCTTCGTCCTGGCCCGTGAGTGCGTGGATGCTGGTATCGACGCGGCCCGCATCGACGATGTTCGTCGCGACGCCGCCCGGATGCACGCAGGTTGCGCTCACCGGCGCGCCGTCGAGTTCGAGCTCCATCCTGAGCGCCTCGGTGAAGCCGCGCACCGCGAACTTGGTGGCGTTGTACGCGCTTTGCGTCGGCATCGCGACGAGCCCGAACAGGCTCGACGTGTTGACGACATGCCCGTCGCCCGACGCGCGCAGGTGCGGCAGGAACGCCTGCGTGCCGTGCACGACGCCCCAGAAGTTGATGCCGACGATCCATTCGAGATCGGCGATGCGCGCGGTTTCGGCGCTGGCGGCGAGCGACACGCCCGCGTTGTTGAAGATCAGGTTGACCTTGCCGTGTTCGGCGCGGACGAAATCGGCCCATGCGAACACCGCGTCGCGGTCGGCGACGTCGAGCCGCCGCGTGCTCACGCGCACGCCGTGCTGCGCGCACGCGGCCGCCGTGCCGGCGAGCCCGGTTTCGCTGACGTCGGCGAGCGCGACCTCGCAGCCGCGCCGCGCGAGCTCGACCGCGAGGCTGCGGCCCATGCCCGAACCGGCGCCCGTGATCGCGGCGACCTTGCCGGAAAACCCGTTCATCCGTTGCTCCTCCCGTTCCGCTTGTGCTGCGCCGGCGGCACGTCTATTGTGGTGTTGGTCGTCACCACTTTAGTTTTCGGGTGTCCTGATGTCAAATAGCGGAATGGAGAAAGCACTCGAAACGGAAAAACGGGGCCGGTCGTATGGTGGCGTGGCGCCCGAGGTGCGTGCCGCCGAGCGGCGCGACGCGCTGATCCGCGCGGCGACGCGCGTGTTCGGCACGGTCGGGTTCCGCAAGGCGACCGTGCGGTCGATCTGCCAGGAAGCGAAGCTGAACGATCGCTATTTCTATGCGGCGTTCGACAGCACCGAGGATTTGCTGCGCTGCACCTACCTGCATCACGCGGAGCAGCTGCATGACGCGGTCGCGCAGGCGGTCGCCGCGCGCGGCGGCGATCTGCGCGAGAGCGTCGACGCGGGGCTCGCCGCGTTCTTCGCATTCCTGCGCGACCCGTGTGCGGCGCGCGTGCTGCTGCTCGAGGTGATGGGCGTGAGCGCGGATACCGACATGACGTACCAGCGCATGCTGATCGACTTCGGCAAGCTGATCATGGCGATCGGCGCGCCGCGCGAGGCCGCAACGCCCGCGGAGCGCACGGAGCAGCGGCTGATCGGGCTCGCGCTCGTCGGCGCGATGACGAACGTCGGCGCCGCATGGCTGCTCACCGGCTATCGCGATCCGGAAGCGCAGATGGTCGCGAGCTGCAGGAAGGTGCTGCTGGGGACGTTGCGGGAGATCGGCTGACCGGATGGCATCGCACTGTTCGTGTTACCCCCGGCAATTGCGGGCTGGAAATGAAAAGAAAGCGGCAACCGCACGGCGCACGGGCGCCGTTTTGTTTTTTCGTGCGATTTAGTCGTCTTTTTAATAATTAATAGGCGATCGTTTTCAGGTGGGTAATAAGTTCCGGGAAATCTCCATTGTTTTTGATTTCGCTTCCATGTGGCGATTAATTGATAAAAACAATGTGGAGCGAATTAAAAAAGCGGCGCAACGCAAAAAAACAGCTCGCATTGCGCCGATCGTGGCGCGAAACCCTCCGCGCCCCAGGCACGATTGATCAGGATCCCGTGTATCCGCCCCGGGTCCAGCCGTCGCCGTCCCAGCAATACTCGGTCGTCGTGCCGCCGCTCGTCGCGTACACGCGGATGTGAATAGCGCTCCCGACCAGCCAGCACGTGGCGGACACGTTGTCGCCGGCCTGGTTGAACGCGCCCGTGTACCATTTCTGCCCGTCGTAGCAGCGCTCGGTGATCTTGTTGCCGTTGGCCGTGTAGACACGAATCGACGGCGTGGTTCCCCATGAAATCGCAGCGGTTTGCATTTCCAGACTCCTTGTTCGATTGAATAAAGCGGGGAATTGAAACGTTTCGGTAAACGCGAATTGGCGTATTACCGGGAATAAGGTTAGTAGAAAATCTGGAAAGCGATGCGCGTTTTTTATGATAAATAAAAGGGCGTATTTGTTCGGGGCAAGAAAGCCCCGCGAAAGGAGAGTGGAGGCGCCGTGAGAACGCGCGGCGATCCGGATCCAGCCTGCCGCGCGTTTCGATCGTGTCGGCGCCGCCGGCTCAGGCCGGCGCGACGCTCGTCGCGCGCTCGCGTTCGTCCGCGATCCAGCCGCCGAACAGCCGGATCTTCTGCTGCTGTTCGACACCGTCCGGATACACGAAGTAGTAGCCCATGCCCGTCGGCAGCGATACGTCGAACGGCATCACGAGCCGGTGTGCCGCCACGCTTTCGTCGACGAGCGACCGGTCGCCGATCGCGATGCCGTAGCCGTCGATCGCCGCATGCGTCGCGAGGTCGAGCGTCTCGAAGCTCAGCCCGCGAGTCGAGTCGATGTGCGGTGCGCCGGCATGTGCGAGCCAGCGTTTCCAGTCCCGGTGGTCGCGAGTCGGATGCAGCAGCGTATGGCCGGCCAGATCGTCGAGGCTCGCGAGCGGCTGCCGGTCCAGCAAGCCCGGCGCACACACGGGCGTGAGCCGCTCTTCGAACAGCGGGATCGCATGCATGTCGGGGCCGGCGCCGGGGGCGTAGATCACCGCGGCGTCGAACGGTTCCATGCGGAAATCGACATGGTGGCCCCAGGTCGTCGTGATCTGCACCTGGAGTTCCGGGTGTTCGGACTGGAATCGCATGATCCGCGGCAGCATCCACTGCATCATGCAGGTCGGCACCTTCAGCGCGAGTTCGGTGCGCCGGCGCGACAGGCGCATCGATACCTCTTCGATGCGCGCGAAGCTTTCGCGAACGGTCGGCAGCAGCAGTTCGCCTTCCGCCGTCAGCGTCAAGCCTTTCGGCGTGCGCTTGAACAGCGAAAACTGGTAGTAGCTCTCGAGCGCGAGGATCTGCCGGCTCACGGCGCCCTGGGTCAGGCACAGGTGCTCGGCGGCGCGCGTGAAGCTGCCGTGGTGCGCGACGATGTCGAAGATCTGCAGCGCGTTGAGGGAGGGAAGTCGTCTCATCGGGAAGGCCGGCGTCGAACAGGCGATCGGAAGGGGCAGGTGCGGCTCGTCGGGCGGGGCGCGCGCATGACCGCCGCTCAGTGCAGGATCTTCGCGAGGAAGTCCTTCGCGCGTTCCGACTTCGGGTTCGAGAAGAAATCGTCCTTGCGGTCGTCCTCGACGATCGCGCCCTTGTCCATGAAGATCACGCGATGCGCGACCTTCTTCGCGAAGCCCATCTCGTGCGTGACGACCATCATCGTCATCCCTTCCTGCGCGAGTTCGACCATCACGTCGAGCACTTCGTTGATCATCTCCGGATCGAGCGCGGACGTCGGTTCGTCGAACAGCATCGCGATCGGGTCCATCGACAGCGCGCGCGCGATCGCGACACGCTGCTGCTGGCCGCCCGACAGCTGGCCCGGAAACTTGTGTGCATGCGCCTTCAGGCCGACGCGATCGAGCAGCTTCATGCCCTTCTCGGCCGCCTCGTCCTTGCTGCGGCCGAGCACCTTGATCTGCGCGAGCGTCAGGTTCTCGGTGATCGACAGGTGCGGGAACAGCTCGAAATGCTGGAACACCATCCCGACCTTCGAGCGCAGCTTCGACAGGTTCGTCTTCCTGTCGCCGACCGACTGGCCGTTCACGAGGATCTCGCCCTGCTGGAACGGCTCGAGGCCGTTCACCGTCTTGATCAGCGTCGACTTGCCGGAGCCCGACGGGCCGCACACGACGACCACTTCGCCTTTCCTGACCTCGGTCGTGCAGTCGGTGAGAACCTGAAACTGGCCGTACCACTTCGAAACGTTGCTGATGGAAATCATGTCTGACCTTGAGTCGTATTGAGGCGCGCGCGGCGCCGGTTCAGCGCGCTTTCGCGACGCGATAGCGCCGTTCGAGCGTGCGCGCGTACCACGTCAACGGAAAGCACATCGCGAAGTAGAGCAGCGCAACCATCGCGTAGATCGGAAACGGCTTGAACACCGCGTTGGTGATGATGTTGCCGGTCTTGGTGAGCTCGGTCAGCCCGATGATCGACGTGAGCGCGGTGCTCTTCACCGCCTGCACGAGAAAGCCGACGGTCGGCGGCAGAGCGATCTTCCACGCTTGCGGCCAGACCGCGTAGCGCAACTGCTGCGTCCACGTCATGCCGAGACTCGCCGCGGCATGCCACTGGCCGCGCGGCACGGCGTCGACGCAGCCGCGCCAGATGTCGGCCAGATACGCGCTCGCGTTCAACGTCAGCACGACCGAGGCGGCGATCCACGGCGTCACGTCGATGCCGACGAGCGGCAGTCCGAAGAAACCGAGGAACAACTGCATCAGCAGCGGCGTGCCCTGAAACACCTCGACATACAGGCTCACGAAGCGGCGCAGCGCGGGCACCGGCGATACGCGCATCGCGAGCAGCACGAATCCGGCCAGGCCGCCGCCGGCGAACGTGATCAGCGACAGCAGAACGGTCCAGCGCGCGGCGAGCAGCAGGTTCCGCGCAATGTCCCACAGAGTGAATTCGATCATCGTGCACGCTCCGTCGGGAGGTGGGTTTCGAGGGGGCGGGCGCGCCGCATGATGCGGGCAACACGCGCGAGTCGCGGTGCCGCGGCTGCACCGTGCGGCGTGCGGCCCGTGAAGAGGCGGCGGCCGGCGCGATTGAGCAGCATGCGCAGCGCGATCGACAGCAGCAGGTAGATCGCGGTGACGACGATGTAGATCTCGAACGCGCGGAAGTTGCGCGACTGGATGAAGTTCGCCGCGTACGTCAGGTCGGGTACCGAGATCTGAGATACGACGGCCGAGCCCAGCATCACGATCAGCACCTGCCCGAGCAGCGCGGGATACACGTTCGCGAGCGCCTGCGGCAGCACGATGTGGCCGAACACTTGACGGCCGTGCAAGCCTAGCGCCTGCGCGGCCTGGGCCTGTCCGTGCGGTACCGATTCGATGCCGGCGCGCAGGATCTCGACCGCATAGGCGCCGAGGTTGACCGTCATCGCCAGCACGGCCGCCTGCGCTTCGTCGATATGCACACCGATTCCGGGCAGGCCGAAGAAGATGAAGAACAGCTGGACCAGGAACGGCGTGTTGCGGATCAATTCGACATAGGCCGCGACGAGCGCGCGCGCCCAGCGGGGGCCGGCGAGCGAGATCCATGCGCCGGCCGTGCCGATCAGGCCGCCGAGCACGGTCGAGGCCGCGGTAAGGCCAAGCGTCACGCCGATCCCGCGCGCGAGCATGCCGGCGTACAGGCTGAAATCGCTGAAATCGAACACGTAGGTCATTGCGGTGCCTCGGGTCGTGAATGCGGGGCGGGTACGGAGCGCATCACAGGTCGGCCGGCAGTGCCGCATGCAGCCACTTCTGCGACAGCGTGTTCAGCGTGCCGTTCTTTTTCGCGCTGGCGATCGCGTCGTTGACCTTCTGCATCAGGCGCGGCTCGTTCTTGTTCAGGCCGACATGATCGGGAGAACTGAACAGCGAGAACTTCTGCTCCGGGTCGATCGAAGGATGGCGGGCGATGATCGTCGCACCGACGTCGTTGCCGACCACGAGCAGTTGCGCCTGTCCCGACAGGAAGGCGGCGATCGCGCCGTTCGGATCGTCGAAGCGCTTGATCGTCGCGCTCGGCGGCGCGACCTTGCTCACGCTCAGGTCCTCGAGCGTGCCGCGCGCGACCGCGACCGATTTGCCGGCGAGGTCGGCGGTGCCCTTCACGGCGAGCGATTTCGAGCCGAATACCGCGAGATAGTACGGTGCATACGCGTTCGAGAAGTCGATCACCTTCGCGCGCTCGGGCGTCTGGCCGACCGACAGCAGCATGTCGGTCTTGCGGTCGGCAAGGTACGCCATCCGGTTGTCGCCGGTAACCTGCACGAGCTCGACCTTCGCGTTGAGCGCCTTGCCGAGCAGGTTGGCCATGTCGATGTCATAGCCTTGCGGCTTCATGTCGGCGCCGATCGAGCCGAACGGCGGATAGTCCTCGAATATGCCGATGCGAACGACCCCGGATTTCGCGATCGTGTCGAGTGCGTCGGCATGCGCGAGCGGTGCGAAGGCGGCGAGCCCCGCGCCGGTGCACGCGCAGAGGAGGGCGGTACGGACGAGCAGGCGTTGCACGAGACGGGTGGCTTGGGTCGATGAGTTCATGGTGAGATCCTTGTCGCTGCGGTGGTGAATGGGAAGGGTGTCAGGCGCCGCGTGCGGCGATCAGCTTGCATGCGCGTGCCGGCAGTTCGGCGAATACCGGCATGCCGACGTGCAGGTCGGGCGTTTCGCGCGGCGTCGTTGCGGCCGTCAGCGTGAAGCCGCGACAATCGATCGTCGCTTCGATCGACGCGCCGACGTCGCGCACGAACGTGATCGTGCCGGCAAGCGTATTGGGCGTGGACGACGGCGCCGCGCTCGGGCGAACGCAGACGTCCTCCGGACGGATCAGCAGGCGCACGGCGTCGGCCGCCGGCCGCGTGTCCGGCGCGCACCGGATCGTGAGCCGTTGTCCGCCCGGCAGGACAATCGCATCGTCGCCGTCGCGGGCGACCGGCAGGATATTGCCGAGGCCGATGAAATCGGCGACGAATTCGTTGACCGGATCGCGGTAGATATCGAGCGGCCGGCCAACCTGCTGAATCCGGCCTTTGTCCATCACGACGATCTCGTCGGCCATCGTCATCGCTTCGCGCTGGTCGTGCGTGACCATGATCGTCGTGATGCCGAGCCGCTGCTGGAGCAGCCGGATCTCGACCTGCATCGCCTCGCGCAGCTTCGCGTCGAGCGCGGAGAGCGGCTCGTCGAGCAGCAGCAGGCGCGGCGACGAAGCGATCGCGCGTGCAATCGCGACGCGCTGGCGCTGCCCGCCCGACAATTGCGTGACGAGTCGGTCGGCCATGTGCGGCAGCTGGATCAGCTCCAGCAGCTCGGCGACGCGCCGGGCCTGCGCGGCCCTGGCGGTCTTGCGCAGCCGCAGCGGATACGCGATGTTCTGCGCGACCGTCATGTGCGGGAACAGCGCGAGGGACTGGAACACCATGCCGAAATCGCGCCGGTTGGCGGGAACGTGCGTGAGTTCGCGGCCGGCGAACGAGATCGTGCCCGATGTCGGCGTCTCGAGGCCGGCGATGATCCGCATCAGCGTTGTCTTGCCGCAACCCGACGGGCCGAGAAAGCAGACGAGCTTGCCGTCCGGCACGGACAGGTCGACGTGGTCGACGGCATACGCCTGGTGGAAGCGCTTCGTGACGTGCTGGAGGATGAGCTGGGACATGAGGTCTCCTTGAACGGGCGAGGACGGCGCGCGGATCAGAGCGCAACGCCCTTGTCGCCGACGAGTTTTTCGAGCATCCAGATCAGCGCGAAGTCGATCGCGACGGTGAACACCGCGAAGCAGAACACGGTCGGGTCGAGCGACGACACGGTGCGGCTGTAGAGCCAGACCGGCAGCGTCATCGTGTCGACGCTGTACAGAAAGAACGTCACCGTGAATTCGTTGAACGACACGATGAACGCGAACAGCATGCCGGCGAGGATGCCCGGCCGCATCAGCGGCAGCACGACGTCGACGAGCGCGCGGCGCGGGCTCGCGCCCATCAGGCACGCGGCTTCCTCGAATTCCGGGCCGATCGACGCAACCGATGCCGCGCAGTTCTTCACGGTGAACGGCAGCGTCAGGATCACGTGCGCGACCACGAGCCGCACGAGTCCGAGTTCGGCCGGCAGCGCGTTGAACACGAGCAGCAGTGCGAGACCGAGCATTACGAGCGGGTAGACGATCGGCAGCGCGACCAGCTGCTCGACGAGCGCCTTGCCGCGAAAGCGATAGCGCGACAGCGCGTAGGCCGCGGGTACCGAGACGGCGGTCGCGATCAGCATCGTCGCGATCGCGACGACGAGACTCGTCGTCAGCGCGGTGCCCATCGATTGCGCGCTGCCCGCGTCGGTCGACACGAAGGTCTGCCATGCGGAGCGGTACCAGTGCAGGCTGAACTGGCGCGGCGGGAATTCGAGCGTGCCCGACGAGCCGAACGACATCGTGATCATCGTCACGATCGGCAGCGCCGCGAGGCCCAACACGAGCGTCGCGAGCGCGCCGGTCGTGCGCCCGAGGCGGCCGGGCAGCGGGGTGCGCAGCAGGAAGGCATTCATCGGGCGACCTCGTCGTGACGTTGCAGGACGCGCGCGAGGCGCTGGGAAACCGCCATCGCGACGAGCGTCGCACCCATCAGCACGATGCCGGAAGCGGCGGCGGCAGGCCAGTTGAGCAGGGGCGCGACCTGGTCGTGCACGAGCACCGCGAGCATCGGCACGCGCCGGCCGCCCAGCAGCAGCGGCACCGCGAACGCGCTCGCGTTGTACGCGAACACGAGCAGCGCACCTGATACAAGGCCCGGCATCGCGAGCGGCAGCGTCACGTGGCGCAGCGTTTGCCAGCGCGTCGCGCCGAGGGTCGCGGCTGCTTCGTCGTATGCGCGGGACACCGCGCGCAGCGCGCTCGACAGCGGCAGCACGGCGAGCGGGAACGCCGTCTGGATCAGCCCGAGCAGCACACCGTGCTCGCGGTACAGCAGTTGCAGCGGCTGTTCGATCAGGCCGGTCGCCAGCAACGCGCGGTTGAGCAGGCCCGCCGGCCCGAGCATGACGAGCCAGCCGTAGCCCTGCAGCAGCAGATTCACGAGCAGCGGCAGCAACACGCCGGCGAGCATCAGCCGGCGGGCGAGCCGCGATTCGGCACGCGCCATTGCCAGCGCGACCGGGATCGCGAGCAGCACCGCGCACACCATGCTCTGGAACGCGAGGCGCAGCGTGAGCCACAGCGAGTGCGTGAAGTATGGATCGGCGAGATCGGCGTAGTTCTGCAGCGTGAACGTGTGCCATTCGTCGCCCGGCGTGCCGACGCTCATCCGCAGCACGGTGAGCGTCGCGGCCGCGAGCACCGCGAGGAAGGCGAGGATCGGCGCCAGCAGCAGCCACGGCGGCACGCCGGGCAGCGGGCTTGCGGCGGCGGAACCGGCGTGGCCGGCGGCGGCCGGCCCCGCGTCACGGGAGGTAGACAGCGAAGTCATGTCGTTACGCCGCGAAGAGGCTCGTATAGCGCTTGATCCACGCAGGCTGGACAGCCGCCAGCGCCTTGTCGTCGTGCAGGACGGCCTTCTCCGCGATTTGCCGCGGCGACGGCACGAACGCGCGGCTTTCCGCCGGGATCACGGCCTTCGAATTCACCGGCCCGTTCAGCACGTCGGCCGCCATCCGGCCCTGCACACCCGCATCGAGCGAGTGGTTGATGAACGCGTGGATCAGGTCGAGGTCGCCCGGGTGCGCTTTCGGGATCACCGTGAACATCAACTGCGTCGCGAAGCCTTCCTTCATCCCGTACGTGACGCCCATCCGGTATTCGGGCTTGCGGATCTGGTCCGGGAAGAACGCGGGCGAATAGATCCCGCCGATGTCGAGCGAGCCGGTGCGGAACAGGTCGGCGACCTGGTTCGGGTTTTCGCCGAGCGTCATCACGCGGTCCTTGAGCTCCGCGAGCTTGCGGAAGCCCGGCTCGATGTTCTGCTGGGAACCACCGGCCAGCTTCGCGGCGACGATCGCGAGATCGACTGCCTCGGCCCATTCCGGCGGCGGCAGGAACAGGCGCCCTGCGTATTTCGGATCCCAAAGCGCTTCGTAGCTCGACGGCGCGCTCTTCACGGTCGACGTGTTGTAGATCAGCCCGTCGGACCACAGCAGGTAGCCGATGCCGAAGCCGTTCGCGCCCGTGCGGTACGGCGGCGCGACGTCCTTCAGGTTCGGCAGCCGGTTCAGGTCCGGCTTCGCGAGCAGGCCCGCGTCGGCGAGGCCGGCCGCGCCGACACCGGCCAGCGTGATCACGTCGTAGGTCGGCCGCTCGCCGGCGGCCTTGACCTTGGCGACCATGCCCGAAGTGCCGTCCGCGCGGTCGGCGATCACACGGGCGCCGGTTTGCTTGCTGAAGGTTTCCGCGATGTTGCGCAGTGCGGCCGCACCGGTATCGTCAGACCACGTGAGCAAGCGCAGCGTCTTGCCCGCGAAGCTGCTCGACTGTGCCTTCGCAGTACTGATGAACGGCATCGGAAGGGCGGATGCGGCGAGTGCCGTGCCGAGGGTTTTGATCACCTGCCTTCTGCCCGCCTTGAAGTGTTGCATGGCCGTCTCCTGATGAACGATGCCGTGTGGTTCGATGCCGGTCGCCGAACGGCGGCGCGGGTGTGGATGAACTGTAGGGAGGTCAAATTTCCGCAACAAACGAAATATCCGCATGCGCGGCATGACATAAACGCATGGACCGGTCGGTCTCAGCGGGTCGGCATCATGACCTGCTTGATCTCCTGGAATGCTGCCAGCCCGAACGGGCCGAGCTCGCGTCCGATGCTGCTGCGCTTGTAGCCGCCCCATGAGGTTTGCGGATAGATCAGTTGTGGCGTATTGATCCAGACGACACCTGCCTCGAGCGCGTCGGCGACCCGCTTGCCGCGTGCGGCGTCGCGCGTGACGACGGTCGCGACGAGCCCGTACTCGGTATCGTTGGCGGCCGCGATCGCGTCGTCCTCGGTGTCGAACGCGCGTACGCACAGCACCGGGCCGAAGATTTCCTCGCGCCATAGCGCGCTGTCGGCCGGCACGTCGGCGAACAGCGCGGGCCGGATGAAGTAGCCGGGGCCCGCGAGCACGTCGCCGCCCGTCACGAGCCGCGCGCCGTCGGCCTTGCCTTGCGCGATGTGACGCTTCACGCGTTCGTATTGCGCGCGGTTCGTCAGCGGCCCCATCTGCACGCCGGCGGCGAACGGCGGGCCGACCACGGTCGAGTCGATCCGCCGCGCGAGGCGCGCGATCAGGTCGTCGGCGAGCGGCGCGGCGACGAGCACACGTGAGGTCGCCGAACACATCTGCCCGGCGTTGAACAGGCCGCCGCCCGCGATCAACTCGACCGCGTGGTCGGGGTCGGCGTCGTCGAACACGACGATCGACGATTTGCCGCCGAGTTCGAGGCCGACGCCCTTGATCGTGTCCGCCGCCGTCTTCATGACCTGCGCGCCGACCGCCGTGCTGCCGGTAAACGACACCTTCGCGACGAGCGGATGCGCGCACAGCCGGGCGCCGACGTCGTGGCCGGTACCCGTCACGACGTTCAGCACGCCGGGCGGCAGGCCCGCTTCGGCGGCGATCGCGGCGAGTTCGAGTTCGGGCAGCGGTGTGATCTCGGACGGCTTCAGCACGACGGTGCAGCCGGCCGCGAGCGCGGGCGCGAGCTTCCACGCGGTCGTCACCATCGGAAAATTCCACGGCACGATCAGTGCGGCGACGCCGGCCGGCTCGCGCCGTATCCATGCGCGGTGGTCGTCGCCGGGCAGCGCGACCTCGGTTTCGCCGTCCGTGTCGAGGCGTTCCGCGAGGCCCGCGTAGTAGTCGAACGTGGCGATCACGTCGGCGACGTCGATCTCGGCTTCGGCGAACGGCTTGCCGTTGTTGAGCGATTGCAGTGTCGCGAGCCGCGTGCGGCGTGCGTCGACGCCGCGCGCGATTGCGCGGAGCAGGGCCGCGCGCACGGCGCCCGTCGTGCGTTTCCAGCCCGGAAACGCGCGGGCCGCAGCCCGGACGGCGCGCTCGACGTCCGCGTCGCCGCCGGCATCCACATGCACGATGACCGCTTCCGTCGACGGATCGACGACGGGCAGCGTGGCGCCGTCGATGCCGGGGCCCCACGCGCCGTCGATGAAGAGCCCGGTATGCAGCGGCGGATCGAAGCGAAGCTCGGCAGCTCGACTCATTGCTGCACCTGGCCGAACCATGTCGCTTCGTCGATCTCGATCACGGTCGGAATCGCGCGCGCCTCGGCGTCGCGCAACGCGGCGGCGAGCGCGTCGGGTGTCGCGGCCGCGTGCGCCGCGCAGCCGAAACCGCACGCGAGCGCCAGGAAATCGGGCGTGTACGGATCGACGCCGATCGGCGTGATGTCGCGCGCGACCATGAATTTGCGGATCTCGCCGTAGCCGCGGTTGTTCCAGACGATCACGATCACCGGCAGGCGGGCCTCGACCGCGCTCGCGAGCTCCGGCAACGTGAACTGCAGGCCGCCATCGCCGATCAGGCAGACAACCGGGCGCGCGGGCGCGGCGAGCTTTGCGCCGATCGCCGCGGGCAGCCCGTAGCCGAGCGTGCCGTAGCCGGTCGACGAGTTGAACCAGCTGCGCGGCGCCGGCGCGTCGTGGGTGAAGTTGCCGACGTAGACGGGGCTCGTCGAATCGCCCGCGACGATCGCGCCGGGCAGCGCCGAGACGATCGTGTCGATCAGCAGCGCTTGCGCGCGCGCGGGGCCGTCGTGGCCGGCCGCGATCGCGGCGCGCACGGCGGCCACGCGCAGCGCGCCCCAACCGGCCGCGGGTGTCGGCGCCGGCTTCTCGTGCAGGCGGGTCGACAGCGCGCCGAGCGCCAGCCGCGAATCGCCGGCGATGGCGATCTCCGCACGGGCATTGCGCATCAGCTGTTGCGCATCGATGTCGATGCGGATCAGCCGGCCGTCGATCGCGAAGCCGCCATCGAACGTCACGTCGTAATCCGTTTCGCCGAGCTCGGTGCCGACGGCGAGCACGACATCCGCGTCGCGGATCGCCGCGCGGGTGGGCGGCAGCGACTGCGTGGAGCCGATCAGCAACGGATGACCGGCCGGCAGCAAGCCCTTCGCGTTGATCGTCAGCGCGACCGGCGCGTGCAGGCGCTCGGCGAGTTCGCGCAGTTCGGCCGCCGCGTGGACGGCGCCGCCGCCTGCCAGGATCAGCGGCCGGCGCGCGTGCGCGAGCAGGTCCGCGGCCGCTGCGAGCGCATTTGCGTCGGGCGCGGGTTTCGTGGGCAGGGCAACCGGGGCGTCGGGCATCGCGCTGGCCGGCATGACGATCACGTCGAGCGGAATCTCGATATGCACGGGCCGCGGCCGCGCGCTTTCGAAGACTGCGAATGCGCGCGCGAGGACCTGCGGCAGGTCGGCCGCGTCGAGCAGCGTGTGCGAGAACGCGGTGAGGCCCGCGAACACATCGCGCTGCGACGGCAGCTCGTGCAGGCGGCCGTCGCCGCTGCCGAGCTCGCGCCGCGCGTTGACGCTCGAGATCACCAGCATCGGGATCGAATCCGCGTAGGCCTGTGCCATCGCGGTCGCGATATTGGTCATCCCCGGCCCGGTGATGATGAAGCAGACGCCCGGCCGGCCCGTGACGCGTGCATAGCCGTCGGCCATGAAGCCGGCTCCCTGTTCGTGGCGCGGCGTCACATGGCGGATCGACGATGCGGCGAGACCGCGATAGAGCTCGACGGTATGCACGCCGGGAATGCCGAACACGCATTCGACGCCATAGCGTTCGAGCAGGTCGACGAGCGCTTCGCCGCAGGTGCGGGGGCGGCCATGGAACGGTGCCGGCGCGGCCGTGCGGGCCTCGGCGATGCAGGAGAGGGAAGCTGGGTGGTTCATGGATCGTGATGTGCCGGTTGGGAGGGTGAGTGGCCCGTACCGCAAACGAGGGGGCATGAAGCGGATTGTCGGCGTCGATCCGGGTCGCCAACAATCGATTAGTTCTCATGCGGCGCATGAGTGACGTGCATGGCGACGCCCGCTGATGGAGCGTCGCGATTCGTCGGTGGAATGCACGGGCCGGCATGGGCGATTAGGTCGCCGCTCAGGAGACGGTGCGAACTCCGGTGCGGCCGGCGACCGTCAAAGCGCGGCAGCCGCAACGGATTTCAGCTTGCGTCAATGCTCGCGCTTCCCCTTTCGTACCGGCCGCGTGTCCCCGATCCTCCCCTTCATCGCATCGATGAACGCCCGCACCTTCGACGAAGGCAATCGTGTCGACGGATACACCGCATGGATCCCGGCCGGCGCCGAGCGCCATGCGGGCAGCAGTCGCACGAGCCGGCCGTCCGCGATGTCGTCGGCGGTCGAGAAATCCGTCAGCAAGCCGAATGCGCCGCCGGCCAGCACGATCGCGCGGCAGGCGGTCGCGGTGTTCGACACGAAACGCGGCACGCAGCGCACCGATGCCTTGCCGCCGCGCGCGCTTTCAAGCTCGAGCGTCTGCGGGCGCGCCAGCGTCGACAGCATCACGAACGGCAGCGCGGCGAGCGTGTCCGTATCGCGCGGCAGCCCGTAGCGCGCGACGAACGCAGGGCTCGCGACCAGCCATTTCTCGTACGTGCCGAGCTGCACCGCGCGATAGTTCGAATCGGCGAGGCGGCCGATGCGGATCGCGACGTCGAGGTTGTCCGCGACGAGATCGACGACGCGGTCGTTCGCGACGAGTTCGATGTCGAGCCCCGGATGCAAGTCGCGCAGCGCGACGACGGCCGGCGCGACGACCTGTGCGCCGTAGTCGATCGGCACGCTCACGCGCAGCGTGCCGCGAAGCGGCCCCGCGTCGGACGACACCGCATCGAGCGCGGTTTCGGTGGCGCGCACGATGGCGCGGCACGCGTCGTAGAAGGTACGTCCGGCGTCGGTCACGCTCAGCCGCCGCGTCGTGCGCACCAGCAGGTTCGCGCCGACCTCGGATTCGAGGCGCTGCATGTGCGTGCTGACGACCGTCTTCGCGAGGCCGAGCCGCTCGGCCGCGGCCGTCAGCGAGCCGGCATCGACCACCGCGACGAAGATCGCCAGCCGGTTCAGGTTCACGTCACGCAGATCGGCCATCGTCGATTGTCCTATAGGAGCGGATAATGTTTCAGCGATTATCCGTCTTCTGGCCATGAACCGCGAGCGCTACTGTGGGGCTGTTCGTCGCCGACTCCCGGCGACGCGAGATTCCGGAGTGTTTTCCATGTCCGTCGCCAGCAAGCACGCTGCCGTTGAGCCTGTCACCGGTAAGCCTGTCACCGGTAAGCCCGTCGCCGGTGTGCCCGTCGCCGGTGTGCCCGTCGCCCCGATTCGCGTCTATTCGTTCCTGCTTTCCGGGCACGCGCATCGCGTCCGGTTGTTCCTGTCGCTGCTCGGCTTGCCGTCCGAGATCGTCGACGTCGACCTCGCGGCCGGCGCGCAGCGCGAACCGGCGTTCCTCGCGCTCAATCCGCTCGGGCAGGTGCCGGTGATCGACGACGGCGGCACCGTGCTCGCCGATTCGAACGCGATCCTCGTGTATCTCGCGAAACGCTACGGCGACGCGCACTGGCTGCCGGACGACCCGGCCGGCGCGGCGGCCGTGCAGCGCTGGCTGTCGTACGCGGCCGGCCCGATCGCGTCGGGGCCCGCGGCGGCACGGCTCGTGACCGTGTTCGGCGCGCCGCTCGACCAGGAGGCGGCCAAGCGTACGGCCGCGAAGCTGCTCGACGTGATCGACCGCGAACTGGCCGGCAAGCCGTTTGCGGCCGGCGCGCAGCCGACGATCGCGGACATTGCCGCATACACGTACATCGCGCACGCGCCGGAAGGCGGCGTGTCGCTCGAACCGTATCCGCACGTGCGCGCATGGCTGGCACGTGTCGAGGCGCTGCCGGGTTTCGTCGGCATGCCGACGACGCGCGCGGGCCTGCTCGCCGCATAACGTCAACCGAAGCCGCGCCTGTTCAGGAGAACGCGATGAACGCCCCGACCGCCGCCGTACCGGGCTGGGAACTCGATGCCGCGCCGTTTCACGCGGGCGAGCTCGCCGTGCAGCAGCGCGCGGGCGTGACGGACGCCGCGGGTGCGGCCGGCCGGCGCGGAATCCGGCGCTTCATGCCGGATCAGCACCGGACGTTTTTCGCGCAACTGCCGTTTTTCGTGCTCGGCGGCGTCGATGCGCACGGCCAGCCGTGGGCGACGCTGCGCGCCGGCGCGCCGGGGTTCGTCACGTCGCCGGATGCGCGCACGCTGCGCATCGCGGCGCCCGCGCTGCCGGGCGATCCGCTGGCCGGCGCGTGGCGGCCGGGCGCGCCGCTCGGCGGGCTCGGGATCGAATTCGATACGCGCCGGCGCAATCGCGTCAACGGCGTCGTGCGCGCGGTCGACGGCGATGCGCTGACGATCGCGGTCGAGCAGAGCTTCGGCAACTGCGCGAAGTACATCCAGGGCCGTACGCCGACGTTCGTCGCGCGCGACCGCGATGCGGATGTCGAGCCCGATGTGTCGGACCGGCTGAACGATGCGGATCGTGCGCTGCTCGCGCAGGCCGATACGTTCTTCGTCGCGAGCGCGAACACGTCGGCGGACGCGGGCGCCGCGCGCGGCGCGGACGTGTCGCATCGCGGCGGCATGCCGGGCTTCGTGCGCGTCGACGATGCGCACACGCTGACGACGCCGGATTTCAGCGGCAACCGTTTCTTCAACACGCTTGGGAACCTGCTGCACGATCCGCGCGCGGGGCTGCTGTTCGTCGATTTCGACAGCGGCGACCTGCTGTATGTCGCCGCGCGCGCGGAGATCGTGTGGGGTGGGCCGCTCGTCGCGTCGTTCGACGGCGCGCAGCGTGTCGTGCGGTTTCATGTGCGGGAGGTGCGGCGCATGCGTGCGGTGCTGCCGTTCCGGTGGTCGGCGGTCGAGCGTGCGCCGCAGTTCGCGGTGATGACGGCGGCCGCTGGTGGAGCGGTGACGGTGGCGGTCGCGCCGGTACCGTCCGCATCGGCAACCGGATTGGCAAGTGCATCGGCAAGCACATCGGCAAGCACATCGGCAAGCGCATCGGCAAGCGCATCGGCAAGCACATCGGCAAGCACATCGGCAAGCACATCGGCAAGCACATCGGCAAGTGCATGGCGATCGCTGCGCATCGCGAAGATCGTCGACGAAGCGCGCGCGATCCGCTCGTTCCATTTCGAACTGGTGGACGACGGCGCGTTGCCCGCGTACGAAGCCGGGCAGCATCTGACGCTGCGTGTTGCGTTGCCGGGCAGCGATGCACCGTCGATACGCAGCTACACGCTTTCCGACGCACCGGGCGACGCGCATTACCGGATCACGGTGAAGCGCGAAGGGCGTGTGTCGACATGGCTGCACGATCACGCACAGGTGGGCATGACGCTCGACGCGCAGATGCCGCGCGGCCGCTTCACGTTCGATTTCGCAAGCCCGCGCCCGGCCGTGCTCGTATCGGCCGGCATCGGCATCACGCCGATGATCGCGATGCTGCGCCGTGCGCTGGCCGACGCCGCGCCGTCGCGCCGCGTGGTGTTCGTGCATGGCGCGCGCGAAGCGGCCGACCGGCCGTTCGCGGCGGAACTGGCGCGTATCGCGGCCACCGATGCGCGGCTGTCGCTCCACTGTTTCGACAGCCGTCCGCACGGCGACACGGCCGCGCGGGCCGGCCGCATCGACATCGCGCAACTGAAGCGGCTCCTGCCGTTCGACGACTACGACTTCTACCTGTGCGGCCCGTCGGCGTTCATGCGCGACCTGTACGACGGGCTGCACGCGCTGAACGTGCCGGACGAACGCATCCGTTTCGAGGCGTTCGGGCCGTCGAGCGTGGCGCGCAGCGTGACCCGAGCGGCAGGCACGGCAGGCGCGCCGGCGGCGAGCGTGCCCGTCGTGTTCCGGCGCACCGGGCGTGAAGCCGCATGGACGCACGCCGACGGCACGCTGCTCGACTTCGCGGAAGGGCAGCGCGTCGCCGTGCCGTCCGAATGTCGCTCCGGATCGTGCGGCACGTGCGCGACGCGCGTGCTGTCCGGAGCGGTCGACTACGAGCAAGCGCCCGATGCGGCGGTCGAACCCGGTTGCGCGCTGCTGTGCGTCGCACGGCCCGCGCAAGGCGCCACGGAGCCGCTCGTGCTCGACCGCTGACGCGCCTGCGACATGCGGCCGCAGACGGCCTGCTGCGCGAAAAGCGCGCGCAACTGCTTCTTTTTTCGGATGCCGGTCGGATCGACGATAGCGTCAACCGATTCGATGAAAGGAGCGTAATCATGAAACTGCTCGGCATGATCAAGCTGGTCTTGTGGAGTTTCTTCGGCGTACGCAACAGCAAGGCGCACGCGGCCGATCTCGCGAACGTCAACTTCACGCTGCTGCCGTTCGTGGCGATCCTGCTCGCGCTGCTCGTCGGCGCGGTCATCTACGGCGTCGTGCATCTGGTCGTCGATCCGACCGTGACGATGCAGGGGTTCTGAGCCGCGTATGAACCGCGAGCGGGCTGTCACGCCCGCTGCGGTTTCCGGCCTCCTGACCTTGAAGACCCGCGCGTGGCGTGCGCCGGCCTTCAAGATTGCACCGCGCGACGCGCGTGGCGGTCACATTGCGGCCTCTGTCGTCCCGCCCGATCGCGTTTCTCCGTCCCCACCTCCCGTTCTGCCCGATTCCACGGTCCTGATCCCCGCCCGGGGTAAAATGCGCGCCACGCCGCGATGTCGCGCGCGCTGGGCAGGCCGCCGTTCCGACGAACGGCGCGCGCAACTGCCCGGCGCCCGCGCCGCGGCGTTCGAAGCGTCCCCCGCATGACATGACCGCGCGATGCAGCCGGCCGCCCGACAGGCACCCGACGAACCGTCGACGGCTGCGTCGGCTCCCGGTGCGTCACCCGAATCCGATGTCCCATCCTGCGTCTCCCCGATCGACCGGCACGCATGCGTGCCGTCTCGTCCGGTTCGTCCGATGAATGTCGTACCGGCCGGATGCGCCGCGGGTGACGATTCGTCCGCGAGCGTGCGCTTCGCAGCTTCGTAACGTGTTTCGACAGGGTCGAGTGGCGAGTTTTCCATCCAGAACAATGACGGTGAATAGAACAACAGCGTCGCCCGCACGGCGGCGGCGCGCGAAGGTCGGGCTCGGCGTCGGTCTCGGCATCACGCTTTTCGCGGCGCAGGCCGCCGCGGCACAGGGCGACGCGCCGGCGCCGGACGCCGATGCGGCCGGCAGCGCGACGTTGCCGACGATCACGGTGAGCGGCGAGCGCGGCAACGCGTTTCGCGTGCGCAACGCGTCGGTCGCGGGGCTCGACGACACGCCGCTGCGCGACACGCCGGCGTCGGTGAGCGTCGTCACGCGCGCGCAACTCGACGACCAGCAGGCGAAACGACTCAGCGACGTCGTGCGCAACGACGCGTCGGTCGTCAACGACTATGCGCCGGTCGGCTATTTCGAAGGCTTCGCGATCCGCGGCTTTCCGGTCGATCTCGCGAGCGCGATCCGGATCGACGGGCTGACGGTGTCCGGCGAGCAGAACGTGCCGCTCGAGAACAAGGAGCGCGTCGAGATCCTGAAGGGGCTCGCCGGCATCGACAGCGGTGTCGTCGCGCCCGGTGGCGTGATCAACTTCGTGACGAAGCGCTCCGCGAACGTCGCGAGCGTGACGGGCGGCGTCGACAGTCGCGGCTCGACGTCGGCGGCCCTCGATCTCGGCCGCCGCTTCGGCCCCGACAATCAGTTCGGCTTCCGGATCAATGCCGCGAAGGAGAACATGCACTCGTATATCGACGGCACGAACGGGCGGCGCACGTTCGGCTCAATCGCCGCCGACTGGGACATCGGCCCGCGCGCGAGCCTGCAGCTCAATGCCGAATTCCAGCAGTGGATCCAGCGCTCCGCGCCCGGCTATCAGCTGCTCGGCGGCACCGTCGTGCCGTCGGTCAAGACGACGTCGAAGGCGCTCGGCACGCAGCCGTGGGCGAAACCGGTGACGACCGACGCGCTGAACCTGAATGCGCGCTTCGACTACCAGTTCAACGACGACTGGAAGGCATACGTCGCCGCCGGCCGCAGCCGCACGATGATCGACGACAACAGCGCGTTCGCGTACGGCTGCTCGTACGCGGCAAGCTGCACGGCCGGCACGACGTCGCCGTTCTTCTTCGGCGCGAACGGCGACTACGACGTATACGATTTCCGCAGCCCCGGCGAATACCGGCGCAACGACGATCTGCGCGCGGTCACGACGGGCAAGTTCGCGACGGGGCCGCTGCGGCACGAGCTGACGCTCGGCGTGAGCGTGCAGCGCCGCGTCGTGCACATGGCCGACGCCGTGTACGACTACGTGGGCAGCGAGAATATCTACGGGCCCGACGTGGCGTTCCCGCCGTCGCCGAATTCGCCCGGGCCGTCGTATCCGCGCCTCGACGCGTGGCAGTACGGCGTGTTCGGGCTCGACCGCATCAGCATCGGCGAGCACTGGCAGGTGCTCGCAGGCGGCAAGGAAGTGTTGCTGCGCCAGCGTAGCTGGAGCAGCCTCGACGGCCCGACGACGCATACCGACCGCTCGGTGTTCCTGCCGCAGGTCGCGCTCGTCTACAAGCCGGTGAACGTGCTGTCGCTGTACGCGTCGTACAGCAAGGCGCTGTCGCTCGGCGACCAGGCGCCCGTGCGCGCGACCAACGCGTATGCGTTCCTGCCGCCGGTCGAATCGCACCAGATCGAGGTCGGCGCGAAATACGACTGGCTCGACCGGCTGAGCCTCACGGCCGCCGTGTTCTCGATCAGCAAGCCGTTCCAGTTCGCCGACCCGGACGCGTCGGGCACGACCTACACGTTCGTGCAGCGCGGCACGCAGCGGCACCAGGGGATCGAGCTCGGCGCGGCCGGGCGCATGACCGAGCGCCTCGCGCTGACGGCCAGCGTCGCCGCGATCCGCGCCCGCGCGGTCGATTCGGGTTCGCCGGCGTACGAAGGACACCAGATCATCAACGTGCCCGCGCTGCGCGCGTCGCTGTATGCGGACTACGCGGTGCCGGGCGTCGCGGGCTTGAACGTGCTCGGCGGCGTCGAGTACAGCGCGGCCCGCAACGCGAACGAGGAAGGCACCGCGCGCGTGCCGTCGTGGTTCGTGTTCAATCTCGGCGCACGCTATACGACGAAGATCGGCGGCCATCGCACGGTGCTGCGCTTATCGGTGGACAATCTGTTCAACAAGTTCTACTGGCGCGATGCGGGCGAGCAGCAGGGCGATGCGTACTTGTTCCCGGGTGCGCCGCGCACCGCGCGCGTATCGTTGACCTATGATTTCTGATCGTCCGGAACCGGCCGCGTGACGCGCGGCCCCGGCAGCTACCCAGGAGAGCACAGACGATGTCCCCACTCGAAATCGCCGGCGTGATCGTCAGCGCGCTCGCGATCTGGCTGACCGCGAAGCGGCGCATGCTGTGCTGGCCGGTCGGGCTCGCGTCGGTCGCGCTGTACGGCTGGATCTTCTTCGACGCGAAGCTGTACTCGGACATGCTGCTGCAGGGCGCGTTCGCGGTGCTGCAGGTGTACGGCTGGCAGCGCTGGCTCGCGCAGCGCGCGAGCGAAGCCGACGGCGGCGCGGCGCCGGCCGGCGACGTGGCGCCCGTCACGGGTGTGCGGCCGCGCCAGATGCTGCCCGACCTGATCGCGGCCGTCGTCGGCAGCGCGCTGCTCGGCGGCATGATGGCGCGCTGGACCGATGCGGCGCTGCCGTTCGTCGATGCGTCGCTGACCGCGTTCAGCCTCGTCGCGCAATACTGGACCGCGCGGCGCTACATCGCGTCGTGGGGGCTGTGGATCGTCGTGAACGTCGTGTACGTCGGGATGTTCGTGTTCAAGGAACTGTATCTGACGGCCGGACTCTATGCGCTGTTCATCGGGCTCGCTGTCATCGGCTGGCGCGACTGGAGCCGGACGGCCGCGACGCTGCGCGCGGCGGCCGGCGGCGCGCTCGCGTCGGGCAGCGGTGCGCGCTGATTCACGCATCGATTCAACTACGGAGCAACGTCGGTCATGTCATTCCCACTCGAGCCGGACGGGCCAGTATCGCGTGACGTCGCGCCGCCGCAATTCGGCGTCGACGGCGAGCAGGCCGAACGCGACTGGCCGCTGATGACGCACGACGAGGTCGCGGCGGTGCTCGCGCGGATCGACGGCGCCGGCGATCCGGCCCGGCTGACGTGGCACAGCCCGCGGCAGTTCGCGGCGGCCGTGCTGGTGCGGATGGCGGACGGGCGCGGGTTGTTCGTCAAGCGTCATCACGTGAGCCTGCGCGATGTCGAGGGGCTCGAGGAAGAGCATCGCTTCATCGCGCATCTGCGCGAACGCGGCATGCCCGTGGTCGACGTGCTCGCCGGCCGCGACGGCGCGACCGCGTTCGCCTCCGGCGAATGGACCTACGAGGTGCATGTGCTCGCGCCCGGCGTCGATCCGTATCGCGGCGTGATGTCGTGGCAGCCGTTCACGCATCCGTCGCATGCGTATGCGGCCGGCCGCGCGCTGGCCGAGCTGCATCGCGCGTCGGCCGGCTACGATGCGCCCGCGCGGCCCGTGCGCACGCTGCTGTCGAGTTTCCGCGTGCTGTCGTGCGCCGATCTGGCGGGTGCGCTCGAACGCTGGGTCGAATCACAGCCGCTGCTTGTGCGCGCGCTCGGCGCGCGCGACTGGCGCGGCGACGTTGCCGACGCGATCGGCCCGTATCACGCGCGCCTCGTGCCGCTGCTGCCCGCGTTGCCGCCGTTGTGGACGCATGGCGACTGGCATGCGTCGAACCTGCTGTGGACCGATGCGGGGCCCGGCGCGCAGGTGCGGACCGTGCTCGATTTCGGGTTGTCGGATCGAACCTGTGCGGTGATGGACCTCGCGCTCGCGATCGAGCGCAATACGGTCGACTGGATGGCGCCGGCCGACGCGCGGCGCATCGAATACGAGCAGATCGACGCGCTGCTCGATGGCTACGAATCGCTCGAACCGCTGAGCGACGACGCGTATGCGGCGCTGGTCGCGCTGTTGCCGATCGTGCATACGGAGTTCGCGCTGTCGGAGGTCGCGTATTTCGGCTGCATCATCGATGCGCCGGCCATCGTCGACATCGCGTACGACGGCTACCTGATCGGGCACGCGCGCTGGTTCGGCGAACGCGACGGGCGGCAATTGCTCGACTGGCTCGAACGGCGCCGGCGGATGAAGACGCGCAACGTCTGAGCGTCGTGGCGCGCTCTTCGGTTCATTCAGACGAAACGCAGGTCTTCTGATCGAGTGCGGCGGTTCTCGCCGCGCTCAAGTTCTTCTCTCGTGCGCAGCGTATGATCCCCGCGCGCCACGTTCCTGCCGGATCGCTTCAACGAAGATGACGGAAATATCATCTTCGCCTCATGTTTGCACTGCGGTTGCTCCGTAGCATCGGTCGCGAAACAGTAACCGCAGGCTCGCACATGTTCACGCACACTCTGGTTGCGCTCGCCGTCCTCGCGACGGCGGCGACAGCCCATGCCCAATCGTCCCCGCCACCCGCCACGCCAGGCGAGCTGCCTGCAGCCGTTTCGCCACAGCCCGATGCGACCGCCGCAGCACCGCTGACGCTCGCCGACGCGCTCGACACGGCCGCGCGCAGCAATCCGGCGCTGCGCGGCGCGCGCGCCGACGTCGATGCGTCCGCGGGCGTGCTGATGCAGGCCGGCGCACGCCCGAACCCGGAACTCTCGTTGCTGCAGGAGGGCTTTCGCCGCGCGGAGCGCACGTCGACCGTGCTGCTCAACCAGACGATCGAACTCGGCGGCAAGCGCAACGCGCGGCTCGACGTCGCGTCGTACGGCAGGGAAGCGGCCGATGCGTCGCTCGACGAGCAGCGCGCCGTCGTGCGCGCCGACGTGACCGCCGCGTTCTACGGCTTGCTCGCCGCGCAGCGGCAGCTTCAGGTGACCGAGGAGTCGGCTGCGATCGCCGCGCGTTCGGCGGATCTCGCCGGGCGGCGCGCGCAGGCCGGCAAGGTGTCGCCGGTTGAGGCGACCAAGGCGCAGGTGGCCGCGGCGGCCGTGCTGATCGAAGTCGCGACCGCACGCGGCCGCGTCGACGTCGCCCGCGAAAAGCTGAATGCGGCGATGGGTGGCGCGCGCACCGACCGGCGCGATGCGGTCGGCGATCTTGAAGTCGTACCGACGGTCGACCCGCTGCCCGCGCTCGTCGAACGGCTCGACGACGCGCCGCTCGCGCGCATCGCGCGCGCCGAGATGCTGCGCTCGAACGCGGCCGTGTCGCTCGAACGCGCGCGGCGCATTCCGGACGTGACGGTCAGCGCGGGCGTGAAACGCGTGACCACGGGCGGCGTGCCGGACAACCAGGCCGTCGTCGGCGTGTCGATCCCGATTCCGCTGTTCAACACGAACAAGGGCGCGCTGCTCGAAGCGACGCACAAGGCCGAGCGCGCGAACGCCGATCTCGATCGCGAACGCGCACGGCTGCGACTGGATCTGACGCAGGCCTATGCGAATTTCGAGGCCGCCGCGCAGGAGGCACGGCGCCTGAAGACCGACATCCTGCCCGGCGCGCGCACGGCGCTCGACGCGATGTCGCGCGGCTACCAGCTCGGGAAGTTCGGCTTCCTCGACGTGCTCGACGCGCAGCGCACGCTGTTCCAGGGGCAATCGCAATACGTGCGCGCGCTCGCCGACGCGCACACGGCGCGCGCCGACATCGGCCGGCTCGTCGGCACGCCGCTCGCGGCCGTCGCGCAATAAGCGCCCCTCTCACCTGAAGGATCATCATGTCACGCAGCAGAATCTTCATCATTGCGGCGGCCGTGCTCGGCGGCGCAGGAATCGTGCTCGGCGCGCTCGCCGTCACGCGGGGCGGCAGCGCGCCGGCGCCATCGGCCGCCGAAGCCGCACAGTCGGCCGATGGCGCCGGCGCGCGCGGCGGTGTCGTGCTGAAGCGCGGCAGGCTGTCCGTCGAGATCGTCATGACGGAAAAGCCCGGCGACGCGCGGCTCGTCGTCTATCCGTTCGTCGACGGCAAGCCGGCCGACACGGGCGTGACCGTGTCCGGCACGCTGGTCCGGTACGAGCGCACGCACGAACCGATGCGTTTCGACGCGGTCGGCCAGAAGTTCGTGTCTGCGCAGCCGATCGCGAAGCCGCACGTGTTCGATGCGACGATCGACGTCAAGGCGGGCAGCGACGCGGCGTCGTTCCCGTTCGCGCGCGCCGACGGCGCGATCGCGCTGACCGACGCGCAGTTGGCCACCTCGAAGATCGCGCTCGCGAAGGCCGGCCCCGCACAGATCGCGACACCGTTCCAGTTGCCGGGCGAGATCAAGTTCAACGAGGATCGCACCGCGCACGTCGTGCCGCGCGTGGCCGGCATCGTCGAGCAGGTATCGGTGTCGCTCGGGCAGAACGTCGCGAAAGGGCAGGTGCTGGCCGTGATCGCGAGCACCGATCTTGCGGACCGGCGCAGCGAACTGCTGACGGCCGAGCGCCGGCTGTCGGGTGCGCGCGCAACCTACGAGCGCGAACGCACGCTGTGGCAGGAGCGCATCTCGGCGGAACAGGACTACCAGCAGGCACAGGTGCAGTTGCGCGAGGCCGAGATCGCCGTGCAGAACGCGCGGCAGAAGCTCGCCGCGCTGAACGCGCCGGCGGGCGCGGGCGCGCTGAACCGCTACGAGCTGCGCGCGCCGTTCGCGGGCACGATCGTCGAGAAGCATGCGACGCCCGGCGAAGCGATCGCCGCCGATGCGAGCATGTTCGTGATCTCCGACCTGTCGACGGTGTGGGCCGAGATGGCCGTGCCGGCGCAGCGACTGAACGATGTGCGGGTCGGCCGCGACGCGACCGTCAGCGCGACCGCGTTCGAATCGCGTTCGAGCGGCCCGATCGCGTATGTGGGCTCGCTGCTCGGCGAACAGACACGCACCGCGCCGGCGCGCGTCGTGCTGCCGAACCCCGATGGCGTGTGGCGGCCGGGCATGTTCGTGAACGTGTCGGTCGACGCGGGCAAGCAGGGCGTGGCGCTCGCGGTCGCGAGCGATGCATTGCAGGACGTCGACGGCGCGCCGTCGGTGTTCGTGCGCTCGCCGAAGGGGTTCGTCGCGCAGGCGGTCGAGACGGGGCGGCGCGACGAACGCGCGACCGAAGTACTGAAGGGGCTCAAGCCCGGGCAGGAATACGCGGCGGCGAACAGCTTCGTGCTGAAGGCCGAGCTCGGCAAGGGGGGCGCGGAACATGAATGAGCGTCGCGCGCGTGCCATTGCACGAATTTCGGCCCGATATTCGGTCCGCCATGCGGCTCGCCATGCGACCTGCCGAATGACCGGTCGCGCGGCCCGTCCGGCGAGGGTGACCGTTCCCCGTTTCAAGGAATCTCGCAATGTTTGAGCGCCTGATCCGCTTTGCGATTGCGCACCGCTGGCTCGTGATGCTGGCGATCGCGGCCGTGGCCGCGCTGGGTGTCTTCAGCTACCAGAAGCTGCCGATCGACGCGGTGCCCGACATCACGAACGTGCAGGTCCAGATCAACACGGCCGTGCCCGGTTATTCGCCGCTCGAGGCCGAGCAGCGGATCACCTACCCGATCGAGACCGTGATGGCCGGGCTGCCTGGCCTCGAGCAGACGCGCTCGATCTCGCGCTACGGGCTGTCGCAGGTCACCGTGATCTTCAAGGACGGCACCGACATCTACTTCGCGCGTCAGCTCGTCAACGAGCGCATCCAGGAAGCGAAGGACAAGCTGCCGCCCGGCATCGCGCCCGCGATGGGTCCGACGTCGACGGGCCTCGGCGAAATCTACCTGTGGACCGTCGAAGCCGACGCCGCCGCGCGCAAGCCCGACGGCACGCGCTATACGGCGGCCGACCTGCGCGAGCTGCAGGACTGGGTCGTGCGGCCGCAGCTCAGGAACGTACGCGGCGTGACCGAGGTCAACTCCATCGGCGGCTACGTGAAGGAATACCGTGTCGCGCCGAACCCGGCGAAGCTGATGTCGTACGGGCTGACGCTCGCCGACGTCGTGCGCGCGCTCGAACGCAACAACGACAACGTCGGCGCCGGCTACATCGAAAAGCGCGGCGAGCAGTATCTCGTGCGCGTGCCGGGCCAGGCGCGCACCGTCGACGACATCGCCAACGTCGTGCTGACCAACGTCGGTGGCGTGCCGGTGCGGATGAAGGACGTGGGGCTGGTCGACATCGGCCGCGAGCTGCGCACCGGCGCCGCGACGTCGAACGGCGAGGAGGTCGTGCTCGGCACGGTCTTCATGCTGATGGGCGAGAACAGCCGGACGGTCTCGAAGGCCGTCGCGGCAAAGATGGAAGACGTGAACCGCACGCTGCCGGCCGGCGTGAAGGCGATTCCCGTGTACGACCGCACGGTGCTCGTCGAGAAAGCCGTCGCGACGGTGAAGAAGAACCTGCTCGAAGGCGCGATCCTCGTGATCGCCGTGCTGTTCCTGTTCCTCGGCAACATCCGCGCGGCGCTGATTACCGCGCTCGTGATTCCGCTGTCGATGCTGATGACCTTCACCGGCATGGTCAACGCGAAGGTGAGCGCGAACCTGATGAGCCTCGGCGCGCTCGACTTCGGGATCATCGTCGACGGCGCGGTGGTGATCGTCGAGAACTGCGTGCGGCGGCTCGCACATGCGCAAGCGGCGGCCGGGCGGCCGCTCACGCGCGACGAGCGCTTCGCCGAAGTGTTCGGCGCGTCGCAGGAAGCGCGCCGCGCGCTGATCTTCGGGCAACTGATCATCATGGTCGTGTACCTGCCGATCTTTGCGTTGACCGGCGTCGAAGGCAAGATGTTCCATCCGATGGCCATCACCGTCGTGATGGCGCTCGCGGCCGCGATGGTGCTGACCGTCACGTTCATTCCGGCGGCGGTCGCGCTGTTCATCGGCGAGCGGGTCGAGGAGAAGGAGAACCGGCTGATGGGCTGGGCGCGGCGCGCCTACGAACCGGTGCTCACCGTGTTCATGACGCGCCCGGCGCGCGTGATGTTCGGCGCGGGCGCGATCGTGCTCGTCACGCTCGGGCTTGCCACGCGGCTCGGCAGCGAGTTCATCCCGAGCCTCAACGAAGGCGACCTGGCCGTCGCCGCGCTGCGGATTCCCGGCACGAGCCTGTCGCAGTCGGTCGAGATGCAGAAGTCGATCGAGAAGACGCTGAAGGCGCGTTTCCCCGAGATCGAGCGTGTGTTCGCGCGCACCGGCACGGCCGAGATCGCGGCCGACCCGATGCCGCCGAACCTGTCGGACGGCTACATCATGCTGAAACCGGCCGACCGGTGGCCCGATCCGAAGAAGCCGCGCGACACGCTCGTGCGCGAGATCGAGGAAGCGCTCGCCGAGCTGCCGGGTAATGCGTACGAGTTCTCGCAGCCGATCCAGCTGCGCTTCAACGAACTGATCTCGGGCGTGCGCAGCGACGTCGCCGTGAAGATCTTCGGCGACGACATGGCCGTGCTGAACCAGACCGGCGAGCAGATCGCGGCCGCGCTGCAGAAGGTGCCGGGCGCATCGGAGGTGAAGGTCGAGCAGACGACCGGGCTGCCGGTACTCACCGTCAACCTCGACCGCGACAAGCTCGCGCGCTACGGCGTGAGCGTCGCCGACCTGCAGGACACGGTGGCCGCGGCCGTCGGCGGGCAGAAGGCCGGCACGCTGTTCCAGGGCGACCGCCGCTTCGACATCGTCGTGAGGCTCCCCGACGAGCTGCGCTCGGACATCGACGCGATCAAGCGGCTGCCGATCGCGCTGCCCGCGCCGGCAGCGGGCGCCAGCGCGCCGCTCGCGGCGGCGCCGTACGTGCCGCTCGCGGAACTCGCGACGATCGACGTCGCGCCGGGCCCGAACCAGATCAGCCGCGAGGACGGCAAGCGGCGCGTCGTCGTCAGCGCGAACGTGCGCGGCCGCGACGTCGGCTCGTTCGTCGCCGATGCGCGCGAGCAGTTGCAGCAGGACGTGCGCGTGCCGGCCGGCTACTGGGTGTCGTGGGGCGGGCAGTTCGAGCAGTTGCAAAGCGCGAGCGAGCGCCTGAAGCTCGTCGTGCCGCTCGCGCTGTTCATGGTGTTCGTGCTGCTGTTCGTGATGTTCAACAACGTAAAGGACGGCTTGCTCGTGTTCACCGGCATTCCGTTCGCGCTGAGCGGCGGCGTCGTGTCGCTGTGGCTGCGCGGGATTCCGCTGTCGATCACGGCGGCGGTCGGCTTCATCGCGCTGTCCGGCGTCGCCGTGCTCAACGGTCTCGTGATGATCTCGTTCATCCGCAACCTGCGCGACGAAGGGGTGCCGCTCGACGCCGCCGTGCGCGAAGGCGCGCTCACGCGGTTGCGGCCGGTGCTGATGACCGCACTCGTCGCGTCGCTCGGTTTCCTGCCGATGGCGTTCGCAACCGGCACCGGCGCCGAGGTGCAGCGCCCGCTTGCGACGGTCGTGATCGGCGGTATCCTGTCGTCCACGGCGCTGACGCTGCTGGTGCTGCCCGTGCTGTATCGCGTCAGCCATGCGGTGTCGTGGCGCGCCGCGCTTCTGGGCAGCTTCGGCGGCGGCTTCGGCATGGGCGTGCTGCGCCGGCTGGGTTTCTTCAAGGGTAATGCGTAATGCGAATTCTGATTGTCGAGGATGAACCGAAGACGGGCGCCTATCTGCGCAAGGGCCTGACCGAGGCCGGTTATGTCGTCGACTGGGTCGAGGACGGCATCACGGGCCAGCACCAGGCCGAGACCGAGGAATACGACCTGCTCGTGCTCGACGTGATGCTGCCGGGGCAGGACGGCTGGACGCTGTTGCAGAACCTGCGGCGCAGCAAGTCGACGCCCGTGCTGTTCCTCACCGCGCGCGACGACGTCGGCGATCGCGTGAAGGGGCTCGAACTCGGCGCCGACGACTATCTCGCGAAGCCGTTCGACTTCGTCGAGCTGACCGCGCGCATCAAGTCGATCCTGCGGCGCGGCCAGCCGCGCGATTCGAACACGCTGCGCGTGGCCGACCTCGAACTCGACCTGACGCGCCGCAAGGCCACGCGGCAGGGCGACACGATCCTGCTGACCGCGAAGGAGTTCGCGCTGCTGTGGCTGTTGATGCGTCGCGAGGGCGAGATCCTGCCGCGCGCGACGATCGCATCGCAGGTGTGGGACATGAACTTCAACAGCGATACGAACGTCGTCGATTCGGCGATCCGGCGGCTGCGCTCGAAGATCGACGACGCATACGAACCCAAGCTGATCCACACCGTGCGCGGGATGGGCTACGTGCTCGAAGCGCGCGGCGGCGCGGCCGCATGATCGCGCGCCTGCTGCCGCGCACGTTGCGCGGACGCCTGACCGCGCTGATCATCCTGTCGACGTCGGTGATCCTTGCGTCGAGCGGCGTCGCGCTTTACGAAGCGCTGAGCAACCGCGTCGAAATGACGGCGGCCGAGCAGATGGCCGGAATATCCGCCGCACTGGGCACGCATCTGGCCGAAGCGCGCACGACGGCCGACGTTGCGCGCAACACCGACATCTGGATCGACCAGCTGCACGGCCATCCGAACATGGATCTCGCGATCTACGATGCGACGGGCGCGCGCCTCGTCGGCACGCCCGGTTTCCGCTCGTACGCGCCGCTGCTGTCGCTGGACGCGGGGCGCGTGCCGGTCGGCGTCGCGCCGCCTGGCGCGCGGCATCAGTACCTGGTGACGACCGTGCCGCTTGCGGGCATGGGTGCACCGGTGGTGCGGGTCGCGGTGCAGTACGACCGCAGCGCCGACGTGCTGCTGTTGCGTACGCATGCTTATACGATCGTCGTGATCGAGGTGTTCGGCGTGGTGCTCGCGACCGCGATCGCGTATGGCATCGCGGCGCTCGGGCTGAGCCCGCTGCGGCGTTTCGCGGCGCGCGCCGAGCAGATGTCGTCGAGCCGGCTCGCGCATCCGCTGCCGGAGCTCGATACGTCCGGCGAGCTGAAGGAGCTCGAGCACGCATTCAACGGGATGCTCGCACGGCTGAACGAATCGTTTACGCGGCTGAGCCAGTTCTCGTCGAATCTCGCGCACGACATGCGCACGCCGCTCACGAACCTGCAGGCGGCCGCACAGGTCGTGCTGTCGCAGCCGCGCAGCGCGGACGAATACCGGAACGTGATCGAGTCGAGCATCGACGAGTATCAGCGGCTGTCGCGAATGATCGAGGACATGCTGTTTATCGCGCGCTCGGAACAGGCCGGCACGTCGATCGACGTGCGACGGCTGAATGCGGCGGAAGAGGCCGGGCGTGTCGCCGGTTACTACGAGCCGCTTGCGGAGGATGCGGGCGTGTCGGTGAAGGTCGACGGCCACGCGTGGGTCGATGCGGATCTCACGCTGTACCAGCGCGCGTTGAGCAACCTGCTGTCGAATGCGCTGGCTTACGCGCCGCGCGGCAGCGTCGTGACGATCGACTGCGTGGAGCAGGGCGGCGCGACGACGATCGCCGTGTCGGATACGGGGCCCGGCATCGCGGCGGAACATGTCGGGCTGATCTTCGAACGCTTCTATCGCGTCGATCCGTCGCGGCACAATTCGGCATCGGGAACCGGGCTCGGCCTCGCGATCGTCCGGTCGATCATGGACAACCACGGCGGCGAATGCGGCGTCGACAGCGATCCCGGCCGGCGCACGACGTTCTGGCTGCGCTTCCCGCGACACACGGCCGAGCCGACGCGGCCGGCCGCCATCCGCACCTGACATCGCGGGCGGGCACGCCCGCGCGTTCGCCGCCAGGCGGTTGCGCGCGGCACGTTGCCCGCAGTCATGCGACCGAGCGGCATCAACGCGTCGCCAGGTTGTCGTGGTTATCGGCCTGCGGCGCCTTCTCGCCGCCATGCACCGAGATCCCGTGCAGTTCCTTGTTGCGCGCGACGAGTTCGCCGCTCGGCGGGTACTGCGTCTTGCCCGTCGGTACGACGCCGTCGTGCTGCGCCTGCTTCAGTTCGTTGACCACCTGCGTGCGGGTCTTGCCCTGCGTTTGCGTCTGCGTCTGTGCGAACGCGGCCTGCGCGGCCATGCCGAGCGACAGCGTGGCGGTGACGAACAGTGCTGCGAGTTTTGCCGTTTTCATTGAGCTCTCTCCTTGATCAGGGTCGCCGGGTGGCGAACCATGGACCCAGTATGCGAAAGCAGCCATGCGCCACCGTGATCGGCAGATGAAAAAAAAGTCAGATTGCGCGAGGCGGCGGCGCGCCGTACGCGCTCGATCGACGTGACGCAATCGTCATGTTCGCGTCATGAGCGCGATGAGCGGAAAGCGGAACATGAAGCCTGCCGGTGGCCTGTGCGGCCGATGGCATTCGCGCCGTTCGCGCCAGCAGCATCGAAAGCGAACGGTCCTGTTCAGACTTTCATTCCGGACCGAAACGTGCATCGCCCCGTCATTCGCCTGTCGTTGATCGCAGTCCTGATCGTCCCATTGTTCGCGGGCTGCGTATCGCCACGTTCCGACACCGGCACGACCGCGTCGACCGCCGCGCGCAAGCCGGTGCCGGCCGACCTCATGCCCGGCGAGCAGATCGACTATGCCGGGCACCGCTGCGGCAATCCGAACCTGTACGTGAAGACGCATCCGTGCCTGTTTCCGCAACGCAGTCCAACGCCCTGATCGTCTGCCTCGCGACCAAAAAAAGGCCCGGTACTCGATGAGTCCGGGCCTAACGCGTGATCGTGCCGTACGACAGCGACCCGCTGCGTGGATGGGAACGGGCATCGCCCGTTACCGTTCCGATCGTAGCGAAACGACGCATCGTGAACCTGATCGGAACATGAAATTTTTGTCACGCAGGCGCGAGCGTACCGCCGCCGCGATCAGAACCGATGGCGCAACCCGAGATTGACGATGCCTTGCGTGCGCGTTCCGCCGTAGCCATAGGAGCCGATCGACGCCTGCGCCGTTTGCGTGCCGCCGTCGAGCGTGCGCTGTTCGCCGTTCGCGCGTTGCCACGCGCCGACCGCATAGAGATCGGTGCGTTTCGACAGCACATAGTCGGCGCCGGCGGACACCTGGTGGTAGGCCGCGCTCGTATCGCCGCGCGCTCGCGTGTAGCTGTAGCCGACGCCGACGAGCAGGCTGGGCGTTGCCTGATAGTTGAAGAAGCCGCGTGCGGTGTCGTACTTTTGCGTGCTGCGAAACGCAGACATCGCGTCGGCCTTGTACAGCGCGTTGCTGTAGTCGACGCCGACCGCGAACGGCGCGAAGTTGTAGCGCAACGCGCCGCGCGCAATGCCGATCGATTTCGCGGAGATGTAGCCGCCGTTGACCAGTGACCCGTCGAATGTCCCGTCCGAGGTGCCGTTCCAGCCGGTTCGGATGCCGTTGGCGAGCGACGAACGATTGGCCGCGTAATAGTAGCCGCCTGCCACGTCGACCGGACCGTTGCTGTACGACAGGCCGGCCGACCAGGTTTGCCCGGCGCCGCTCTTGCCGGCCACGCCGCCGAGCGCATACATGCCGACGAACTGGAAGCCGGCGATCATGGGAGACGTGTACTTCACCGCGTTGTCGGTTCGCGACGACGTGTCGTAGTTGTCGACGTCGCCGGGCGTCGCATAGACGCTGCCGAAGTAGAAGTCGCCGGTCACGGGCCACGCGACATCAGCAAGCGCGTCGTACTGGCGGCCGAGCGTCAGCGTGCCCCAGCGCGCGCTTTCGATACCGACGAACGCCTGCCGGCCGAACATCCGGTTGCCTTGCCCGAGCGCGCCGGTGTTCGGATTGAAGCCGTTTTCGAGCGTGAAGATCGCTTTCAGCCCGCCACCCAGATCCTCCGCGCCTTTCACCCCAAAGCGGTTGCCGAGCAGGTTGCCGTTGCCGAGGCCGACGAGATTATTGCCTTTCGCATTGGCGTTCCACACATACGTCAGCGACGTATCGAACAGGCCGTACAGCATGACTTCCGACGCGTGCGCCGCGTGGGCGGTCGTGAGCAGCGCACCCGACAACATGACGAGCCGAACTGGAGTTTTCATGGTGTGTCCCTGAAGTTCAAGATGATCGTTTCGTGCATCGGTCGATTCCAGTGCCGTACCTGCGGCCGGCGCTCGGAAATGTCGCGAGTGCGTTGGCGATTCTGGAAAGCGTTCGGATCGTGAAGGTGAGGGACAAATGAGAAAAATGTCATCGCCGCGTCATGAGCGCTGAAATCAATGACGAATTTAATTCGTATTGCGACGCAGTGAATGTGTGAATCGTGACGAAACCGTCATGCCGGGATCACGATGCCGCACCGCCGCCGGATCAAAGTGAAGGCTCCTGTCACGGATTCCCGGCAAGGAGCGAACGACATGAACATTCCGCGACCGGTGATCGCCATGACCGTTGCCGCGCTGTCGATCGCGGCCTTCTCGCAGACCGTCGCCGCGCAGGCGAAGACCCGGCAGGAAGTGCGTCGGGAACTGATGCGCGCGCGGCACGATGGCGTGATCCCGAGCCCGAATCACGACTACCCGGCGAGCCCGGCCGCCGTCGCACGCAATCAGGAAATCCATCGATCGACGGTTCACCGCGGCGAGAACGCACCGATGGTCGACGCGCACGACAACCGCTTCGCGGTGCGTTGATCCGTCATTCACGGCCGGCCGCGACGACGCGGTTCGGCCGGTTCCACCTCTGAAAAGGAGCATGCCATGCGCACTATCGCAACAGGAATCGTGCTGTCTGTCTGTTTGATGTCGACGGCCGCGATGGCGGCCGGCTGGCCGGAACGCGCGCTTTCGCATGCGTCGGCGCACGACGCCGGACGCCGCACGAACGAGCGGATGCACTGCGAATTCGCGGCGGTGCCGTCGGGCGAGTGGAGTGCGACGTTTACGCGCGGGCAATGCGAGGTCGACAACGGCCGGCTGACGTTCGTGCCGACCGACGCGGGCGGCGAGCCGAAGGTCGCGGAGAAGCGGATCGTGCTGGGCGATGTCCGTACCGCTTCGTATCAGTCGCGCAAGTTGAAGGAACAACTGCAACTGACGACACGCGACGAAGTGATCGCGCTGAACGTGCTGACCGACGACGGCAGCCGCAAATCGCGCGAGCATGCGATCGACTTGTGGGCCGCATTGCGCAACGCAGGCGTCACGCCCGTCAACGGCGCGCGCATCGTCGACACGTATCCGGCGGGCGCGACGACGTGGTAGCCGGCGCGCCCGTTCCGGTCAAAGCTGCGCGAGCGCCTGGTCGAGATCGGCGAGCAGGTCGTCGATATGCTCGATGCCGATCGACAGCCGCACCGTTTCCTCCTTCACGCCGGCCTTCGCGAGTTCGGCCGGCGACAGTTGCCGGTGCGTCGTCGATGCCGGGTGCGTCGCGAGCGACTTCGTATCGCCGATGTTGACGAGCCGCGTGAACAGCTTCAGCGCGTCCTGGAACTTCGCGCCGCCGTCGCGGCCGCCCTTCACGCCGAACGTCAGGATGCCCGGCGCGCGGCCCGACAGGTAGCGTGCGACGAGCGGATGGTCCGGGTGATCGGGCAGCCCCGCATAGTTCACCCATTTGACGTGCTCGTGGCGCGCGAGATGCCGCGCGATCTTCAGTGCGTTGTCGCTGATCCGTTCGACGCGCAGCGCGAGCGTTTCGATGCCCTGCAGGATCTGGAATGCATTGAACGGCGAGATCGCCGCGCCCATGTTGCGCAGCGGCACCACGCGCGCGCGGCCGATATAGGCGGCCGGCCCGAACGCCTCCGTATAGACGACGCCGTGATAGCTGACGTCCGGCTCGTTCAGCCGCTTGAAGCGGTCCGCGTGCTCGACCCACGGGAATTTGCCCGAATCGACGATCGCGCCGCCGAGGCTCGTGCCGTGCCCGCCGAGATACTTCGTCAGCGAGTGCACGACGATGTCCGCACCGTGCTCGAACGGGCGCAGCAGATACGGCGACGGCACGGTGTTGTCGACGATCAGCGGGATCCCGTGGCGATGCGCGATTTCCGCGAGCGCGGCGATATCGGTGATGTTGCCGAGCGGGTTGCCGACCGATTCCGCGAAGATCGCCTTCGTGCGCGCGTCGATCAGCGGCTCGAACGACGCGGGGTCGCGCGGATCGGCGAAGCGCGTCGTGATCCCGTATTGCGGCAGCGTATGCGCGAACAGGTTGTAGGTGCCGCCGTACAGCGAACTCGCGGACACGATGTTGTCGCCGGCTTCGGCGATCGTCTGGATCGCATACGTGACCGCGGATTGTCCCGACGCGAGCGCAAGCGCGCCGATGCCGCCCTCGAGCGCGGCGATCCGCTTCTCGAGCACATCTGTCGTCGGGTTCATGATTCGCGTATAGATGTTGCCCTGGACCTTCAGGTCGAACAGGTCGGCGCCGTGCTGCGTGTCGTCGAATGCGTACGCAACGGTCTGGTAGATCGGTACGGCGACCGCGCGCGTGGTCGGGTCGGGACGATAACCGCCGTGCACGGCGATGGTTTCGAGGCGCCAGTTCGAAGAGGCCTGATCGGTCATGGGTGCTCCGTCTGTTGTTGTGAAGTTCGAGAGGTACGGCCGTCCGGCGATTATAGGAGTACGAGTGCTGCTGTCCTTAGAACGAATGGTGTGTTGCTTATGGGGATGCCGCGCATAGAATGCCTTTTCCGAAGACAGGAGGCGTGCGATGGATCAGGACCAGTGGAACCAGGTGGATGCGTATTTTTCCGCGACGCTCGTGCCGTCCGACGATGCGCTCGACGCCGCGCTGGCGGCCAGCCACGCGGCCGGGCTGCCCGCGATCAACGTCGCGCCGAACCAGGGCAAGCTGCTGCAACTGCTCGCGACGATACGCGGCGCGCGGCGCATCCTCGAGGTCGGCACGCTCGGCGGCTACAGCACGATCTGGCTTGCGCGCGCGTTGCCGCCGGGCGGCACGCTCGTGACGCTCGAACTGCGCCCCGAGCACGCAAAGGTCGCGACGCAGAACATCGCGCGAGCCGGGTTCGCGGAGGTCGTGTCGGTGATCGTCGGCAGCGCGAAGGACAGTCTCGCGCGGCTCGTCGATGCGGGTGGCGCGCCGTTCGATTTCATCTTCATCGATGCGGACAAGGACAACAATCCGGTCTATCTCGACGCGGCGCTGAAGCTGTCGCGGCCCGGCACGGTGATCGTGGTCGACAACGTCGTGCGCGGCGGGCGCGTGGCCGATCCGGGCAATCGTGAGCCCGATGTGGTTGGCGTGCGCGACGGGTTCGCGCGTCTCGCGGCCGAGCAGAAGCTCACGACGACGGCCGTGCAGACGGTCGGACAGAAGGGCTGGGACGGGTTCTCGATCTCGATCGTCGGCGCGTGACGTGATGGCGGCACGCCACGCGCGTCAGCGGTTTTCCGACGCGGCGGCCCGGCGATACAGGCGCGGCCATTGATCCTGGAACAGGCCGTTGCAGGTGCCGTGCGTTGCGATGTCGGCGAGCAGGAAGCGCCGGCCGTCGAAGATCCACGACGCGGTCGAGCCGCAATCGCCGGCACTGCGCAGGCGGACCTTGCTCGACAGCATCGCGCTGGCGGAATCGTAGCCGGCCTCGGTCAGTTCGTTTGCGAACGACGCCGAATCGAGCCCCGCGTTCGCGTTCTCGCCGAAATTCATCGCCGTCGGCGCGTACGGCGCCGCACGTCGCACGCGGTACCACAGGTCGGTGTGGTTATACATGCTGCTGGTCTGGCACGGGATCGCGACAAGCGCGTCGTCGGCCGAGATCGCCACGGCGCGCGACGCCTTCCTGCGATCGCCGGCCGACATTTCGTCTTCGACATCGGCGGCGCATTGCTTCACGTCGGCGCCGAATTTCGCGAGCACGGCATCGACGAGCGGGCGCTGTTCGGCGGCCGACAGGTTCGCGACGGGCGGCGCCGGAACGACGGCGGGCGGCAGAGCCGGCGCGGGCGGCACCGACGACGCCGGCCGGGGGCCGGGGCGCAGCAGCGCCGTGACCGTGCCGACGCGGCCCTGCGTGTCGTCGATCAGCAGCAGTGCGGCATTCAATCCCGACAGCGGCGTGCGGGATGTTTGTGCCGACGCCGGATCGCCGAAGCTCAGCAGTTGCGCATTGCGCGACGCGGCGAGCCACGCGGCAACCGTTGCCGGATCGCTCGTCCGGATCCGGAACGGGTGCGCGTCGTTATTGTCCGACTTGTCGCCGAACGCATGCCATTGGGCCGGCATCGCGTCGAACGGTCGGCCATCGACGCGTGCCGTGCGCAGATCCAGTGGCGCCGACGCGAAGATGTCGAGCGATGGTTGCGCGTCGGGGCCGGCATCGCGCGTCACGCGCAGGATGAGGTTGGCGCGTGCATCGTCGATATCGTCGGCGTGGCTTTCTGCGATGCAGCGGTTGCCGTTGTCGCAGACGACCGACCAGCTCTTGAAGTCGCGCTCGACCGGCGGCCGCGAAAGCGGGCGGGCCTGTGCAGCGAGCGGGGAAGTGGCAAGGAGGGCGGCGAGGGCGAGCGAAAAGCGGTGCGACATGACGGTTCGTATCGGCTGTGAATGGGCGGGCGGAAGACGTCGGACTGCAAGCGCATCGTCAGCAAGCGGTGCACGTCGAGTGCAGCGGCGCATGACGCGGCGCGCTTTGCCGAATGACGCCAAGTATACCGCCGCAACGGATGGCGTTCGGTGCGACGACGCGTAGTATGCGGGCACGCACGTTGCTCACCGGCAGCGGCCGGGCGCGTGCAGATGCGGAAACGGCGCGATGCCCGCAGGCATCGCGCCGTTCGTCTTTCACCGACCGTCGACCACGTCGCGCAGGAACGTGTCGAGCATCGCCACATCGCCCCACGGCCGCTTGTATTCGCGATCGTGTTCGGCATCCGCGAGCATCGTCTCGACGAGCGCGTGGATCGCGCGCCGCACTATCCTTTCACGCACACCACCTGGCGCAGCGTATGCACCACTTCCACGAGGCTGCGCTGAGCCGCCATCACCGCATCGATGTCCTTGTAGGCCATCGGGATTTCGTCGACGACACCCGCGTCCTTCCGGCATTCGACGCCTTGCGTCGCCTTCACCTGGTCGTCGGCCGTGAAGCGGCGCTTCGCTTCGGTGCGGCTCATCGTCCGGCCTGCGCCGTGGCTGCACGAACAGAAGCTTTCCGGGTTGCCGAGCCCGCGCACGATGAAGCTCTTTGCCCCCATCGAACCCGGAATGATCCCGAGCTGCCCCTTCTGCGCGGATACCGCGCCCTTGCGCGTCACGAACACGTCTTCGCCGAAGTGGCGTTCGCGCTGCACGTAGTTGTGGTGGCAGTTCACCGCGTGCTCGTCGACCGCGAACGGCTTGCCGATCACGCCGCGCGCCGCGCCGATCACCGCGTCCATCATCGCCTGCCGGTTGCGCCGCGCGTAGTCCTGCGCCCAGCCGACCGCTTCGACGTAATCGTCGAAGTGCCGGCTGCCCTCGGTGAAATACGCGAGGTTGCGGTCCGGCAGGTTCGCGATGTGCTGGCGCATGTCGGCCTGCGCGAGTTCGATGAACAGGCTGCCGATCGCGTTGCCGACGCCGCGCGAGCCGCTGTGCAGCATGAACCACACATGGTCCGCTTCGTCGACGCACACTTCGATGAAGTGGTTGCCGGTGCCGAGCGTGCCGAGATGCGCGTAGTGGTTCGTCTTTTCCAGCTTCGGATACTTGTCGACGATCCGCTGGAAACCCGGCAGCAGCGATTTCCACGATTCGGTCACGGCGGCCGGCGTGCGATCGCCCCACGCGCCCGGATCGCGGCGGCCGGGCGCGCGGCCGTGCGGCACCGCGCGTTCGATCGCGCTGCGCAGCCCGCCAAGCGAGTCCGGCAGGTCGGACGCCGTCAGCGTCGTGCGCGCGGCCATCATCCCGCAGCCGATGTCGACGCCGACCGCGGCCGGAATGATCGCGCCCTTCGTCGGAATCACGCTGCCGATCGTCGAGCCCTTGCCGAGGTGCACGTCCGGCATCACCGCGACGTGGCGGAAGATGAACGGCATCTGCGCGGTGTTGCGCAGTTGCGCGCGCGCTTCGTCCTCGACGGCGACGCCTTGCGTCCACATCTTCACCGGCTTGCCGTTCGCCAGTTCCATCACCTGATAATCCATGTCAGCCATTTGCTTCACCTGATTCGTTCATTCGTGCGGCGCGGTGCACATGCGCCGCGCCGCTTGTTTCGAGCCTTATGCACCCTTGATGCTGACGAGTCCGTTCAGCACCTGGTCGAGACCGCCGAACACCGAGATGCGGTCGATCCGTTCCGCGACGCGCTCGAGCGTTTCCAGCTCCTTGAGCCGCAGCGCGGTCGGGTTTTCTTCCATCACCTTCGCGGTGTTCAGCAGCGAACGCGTCGCCGCCGTTTCCTCGCGGCGGCGAATCACGTTCGCCTGCGCGGCCTTTTCGGCTTCGACCACCTGCGCGAGGATCGTCTTCATGTCGCCCGGCAGCACGATATCCTTCACACCGACGCTGCGCACGTCCACGCCCGAGTTTTCGAGGCGCGCACGCACCTGTGCGATCACGACCTCGTCGATCGACTGCTTGTCCTCCAGCAGTTCGTCGAGCGAGCGCGTACCGACGGCCGCACGCAGTGCGAACTGCAGCTCGCGATACAGGTGCTCGACCGGCTTCTGCAACTGGCCGAACGCATGCAGCACGTCCGCATAGCACCACGTCGCCGACAGGTTCAGCCGCAGCGCGACCTTGTCGCGCGTCAGGATTTCCTGTCCGCCGACTTCGAGCGCCTGCACGCGCAGGTCGACGAGTTCGACCGCGACGTCGCGGTTGAAGCGCCAGAACGCCGACACGCCCGCGTCGAGCAGCCGCTCGATCTTGCCGTCGATCTTCAGCACACCGACGTGGTATGCCGGCACCTGCGCCAGCAGCACGCCCGTCAGGCCCGCCACGCCGCGCGCACGCAGCGTCGGTTGCACGATGCGCTTCACGAGCGCGGCCGGCAGCATGCTGTTCTCCGCGAGATCGACGCGTTCGAGACGGTGCGTGGTCAGGCCGCGCCAGTACAGGCGGCGCGTGCCCGGTGCCAGGATCTCGACGAGCACGTCGTCTTCATAGCGCAGGCCGGCTTCGTCGTCGGCCAGATCCATCGCGACGAAGTATTGCGCGAGCACGTCCTGTGCGTCGTGACGCAGGTAGTCGGCCAGCGCTTCGTCGGCGAGCGGCGCGTCGAGACGCGCGGTCTGCACCGACAGGCGCTTGAACGGATCGAAGGCCTTGAACACGCCCGGTTCCAGCACCTTCACGAAATCGCCCTCGCTCATCAGCAGCGCGCGTTCGTTCTTTTTCACTACATGACGCTTCCACATATTCTTGTCCTTTTCTTCAACGACCGCCGGGTGACGCGCATCGTGCGGATCGCGGTGCGACGCAATCGGGCGGGCGGCGCGGGGGCCGGCGCGGGCGCGGCACGGCGACGCATCCTGCATCGCGTCGTCGTGCGCGTTCGCGCGGGCTGTCCGGCCGCCTGGCCGATCGCGCGGAGCCGTGACCGGTCCGACGCGCGGCGGGCCTTGCGGCCCGCACCGGCGGGTACTGCCTTCATAACGAGACTGTCCTTGCGGACAGCGTTCGGACGGGATTCGAACCCGCCACACACCGGCTTTCGCCGGCTGCTCCACCTGAATGAGCTTCCGAACAGTGGGCGCCCCGGGATTCGAACCCGGACGTGGCATGCCTCGCGCGCCCCTTTGCCTTCGTCTGTCCATGGCGGCATGCGCTGCCGCGACGAACGAGGTTCGGCGGCGGCGCACCAGCAGGGCTTTGTGAACCCTGGCTCGCGGGCCAGCGGGACATCCGGCGCTTTCTATTTAGCGAGGAGCGTGCCAGCGGGGAGTTCAGTGCTCGAAGAAATTTCTAGTTAATTGAAATTAAAGGGGAATTGCCTGCGTCGAATTGATTCGCGTCGGCCTTGCCCGCCAGGAGGGATCAGGAAAATCCGATACAATCGGATCGCTTCTTATCCTATGAGATAAACATGCGAAAGACAGTCGTAATCGGCTTTCTCGGCACGGTGCTCGACCAGGGCGGTCGCGCGCCGCGCCGCTACCGCAAATGGCGGCCGACGATCTCGTTGTGCGAGCAGCCCGACCTGCCGATCGACCGGCTCGAGTTGCTGCATCCGCCGAGCTACACGCGCCTCGCCAACCAGGTGCGGGACGATCTCGCGCACCTGTCGCCGCACACCGACGTGCGGCTCACGCCGCTCACGATCCACGACCCGTGGGATTTCGAGGAGGTCTATGCGACGCTGCACGACTACGCGCGCGCCTATCCGTTCGACCTCGAACAAGAGGATTACCTGATCCACATCACGACCGGCACGCACGTCGCTCAGATCTGCTGGTTCCTGCTGGCGGAAGCGCGCTACCTGCCCGCGCGCCTCGTGCAGACGGGGCCGCCGCAGCGGACCGACGAAGGGCCGAGCGGGCCGGGCACGGTGTCGGTGATCGATCTCGACCTGTCGCGCTACAACCGGATCGCCCAGCGCTTCACGCGCGAACGCGACGAAACGGTGTCGTTCCTGAAGGCCGGCATCGCGACGCGCAACGCGCGCTTCAATGCGCTGATCGAGCAACTGGAGCGCGTGGCCGTGCGTTCGCGCGCGCCGATGCTGCTCGTCGGGCCGACGGGCGCCGGCAAGTCGTTTCTCGCCAAGCGCGTGTACGAGCTGAAGCGCGGCCGCCATCGGCTCGCGGGGCCGTTCATCGAGATCAACTGCGCGACGCTGCGCGGCGATGCGGCGATGTCGACGCTGTTCGGCCACGTGAAGGGCGCGTTCACGGGCGCGCAGTCGGCGCGCGCGGGGCTGCTGCGCGCGGCGGACGGCGGCCTGCTGTTTCTCGACGAGATCGGCGAACTCGGGCTCGACGAGCAGGCGATGCTGCTGAAGGCGATCGAGGAGAAGCGCTTCCTGCCGGTCGGCGCGGACGTCGAGGCGACCAGCGATTTCGAGCTGATCGCCGGCACGCACCGCGACTTGCGGCTGATGGTGGCGGCCGGCACGTTCCGCGAGGATCTCTATGCGCGGATCAATCTGTGGACGTACGAACTGCCGGGGCTTGCCGAGCGTCGCGAGGACATCGAGCCGAACCTCGAATTCGAGCTCGACCGTTTCGGCCGCGAGCAGGGCGAGCAGGTGCGGTTCAACGTGGAGGCGAAGCGGCGTTATCTCGCGTTCGCCGCGTCGCCGCGTGCGGCATGGGCCGGCAACTTCCGCGAGCTGTCGGCTTCGGTCACGCGAATGGCGACGCTGGCCGATGCGGGGCGGATTACCGAGGCGCTTGCCGAGCAGGAAGTCGAGCGGCTGGCGCGCACGTGGTCGCTACCCGGCGGCGCGGGCGGGTCCGATACGTGGGTCGATGCGGTGTTCGGCGCGCGTGCGGCGGAACTCGACCTGTTCGACCGCGCGCAGCTCGAACGCGTGCTCGACGTGTGCCGCGTGTCGGCGAGCCTGTCGGAAGCCGGGCGCACGCTGTTCGCGGTGTCGCGGCAGGGCAAGAAGCAGCCGAACGATGCGGATCGGCTGCGCAAGTATCTTGCGCGCTTCGGGCTGGATTGGGAAGCAGTGCGGCAGGTGCTCGACAGGGGCGTACCGTCGACCGGTGGGCGTTAGCGACGTCACATTGCAAGCGCTCGTTGCGCGAGCCATCGGAGCGGCCGTCCCGAACGGTCTGCGGCCAGCCACCGGTCAGGGCGGCTGGCCGCAGGGAACCTTCTCGCTCAAAAAGGAGCTGATTCATCCGCAGCGGCGATTGGAGAAGCTTCATCCCCCCGCGTCTATCGGATATCGCTTCAGGCGAGGCAGGTCACTTCCGGATCCCACTTGTAGTATCCGGAGTTTGCATAATTGATGTCCCCGGTCCTGCGGTCGACCTCCATTGCGTAGAAGGTCACGATGTATTGATCGGTGCCTTGACCGACAACCGATGCGCTGACGCGGTTGTCCAGGAAGTTCTTGATATCGTAGGGTTCCTTCTTGTCGATGTTGTACGCCAGATAGGATCCCGGAACATCGTTCGGCGGGCCCTGGAACTTGAGGACTCTGGAGGCGCCGTTCGGTTCGATCGAAACCAGCGCTCCCGCATGATTGATGTTCCCGCTGAACGAGAGGCCGCGCCAGCGAACGGTGTCGCCGGTGAGGCCGTAGATCGAGATGTCCGGCGTCGCGTTCGTCGAGGGTTTCACATATTCCTCGGGCGCAACCATGTACGCATATTTCACCGAGGTCGGCCCGTGAGGGAGCCAGATTGCGGTCTGAGGCGTCTTGTTACCCACGGGTTTGAAGTCGTGCAGAATCAGCTCGACGTCGAACAGCGAGATGATTTCGATGGTCGCCGGTGCGCCGGCCAGAATTTCGCGGTGTCCCATGATTCGCTCCGAAGAGAAATGATGTACCAAGTGAAGGCGCTCGCGGCACCTTCTCCCCCTTCCAGGTCGATCGTCTTCTCGGTCGAAGAATTCAAATCGTGTGAAAGAGTGCTGGAAGCGTAAGCGGAATGGGCGCGCGAATCGATTACACGCAATTACAGTCCGGTGCAGGTGATGGCCGACGCGGTCTGCGTCGGCCCGGCCGGGAGCGCACGTGCCTTTGCCGTGTAATTTCGTTTCAAAGCTAAATTCGCATGATCGTACGGAGCGTCGAAGTCGTGGCCAAGCAGCAAGAGGAGTCCGTTCTGACGATTACCAGCCCGATCTGTGGACATACGAACTGCCGGGGCTCGCCGAACGTCGCAAGGGCATCGAGCCGAACCTCGAATTCGCGCTCGACCGTTTCGGCCGCGAGCAGGGCGAGCAGGTGCGCTTCAACGTCGAGGCGAAGCGGCGCTATCTCGCGTTCGCCGCCGCCGCGGGTCCGGCACGCGGCCGGCGGGACGAGTCACGCTGCCGCCGCTGCCTCCCGGAACGGCGCGACGAATGCCCAATCCGGCTGCGCCGCCGCCACATCCGCCAACCCGCGCGCGAACGCCTGCACCGGCAGCCACGGATAGCCGAATGCCGTGTGCAGCGCATCGAGTTTCACCGACTGCGGGTCGTCGATCGTATCCATCCGCGCGATATGAATGTGCAGCGCGGCAACCCGCGCAACGCCTTCGCCATCGCACGCGAACTGCCAGCGATACGTGCCGTGCCCGATCCGCAACGCGCCGTTGTCCTTCTGCCGCATCACGACGAGCCACGGCATTCCGCTGACGCCGTGTTCGTCGACGGCCGGTTCCATGCAGACGTAATAGGTCCGGCACCGCTCGAACCGCTCGCCGAATTCCTCGACCAGCGTGCGCGCAATGGCCGCCGCGCCCGTCACGCGCGGCGGAAAATCGATGTCGTCGTTCGCGAGCGAAAAGCTCAGCTCGGCATCGGCCGCGAAGCAGTCGGCGATCAGTGCGGGCCGGTTCAGGTCCTTCGCGCGCAGATAGCATTCGAGCAGTGCGCGAACCTGCGCGGGATGAAGCGGGAAGGGCATGGTCGAGTCTCCGGTATCGGGTTATCGGGCAGCACGCTCCGGCATGCGTATGCGGTGGCCGCGCTGCCGGTTGCGGGCTGACGTATTCGAACGCGCACTCACGCGCGGCAGATCGCGATGATCTCCGCGCTGGTTGCGTCGTCGAACGGTGCGTGTTGCCAGTCGCCGCACCAGTCGGCCGATGCGAATCCGGCCGCGGCTACGCGCGCCTGCAATTCGGGTTGCGCGATGAAGCGCAGCCGGCTCGTGTTCTTCAGCAACATGTCGTCGCGGCGGAAACGGTAGTACGTGTCGAACGTCACGATCGCGCCGTCTACCGCGCGCACCGCGTGATGGAGATCGACGACGCCGGATTCGCGCGATTCGACGCTGCATGCCGAATGCTCCGGTGTCCATGCGCGCCACGGCGCGACGCGCGGGTTGCGGGTGTCGAACAGGAAGCGGCCGCCGTCGGCGAGCACGCGTCGCACGCCGCGCAACGTCGTGTCGATTTCGTCGTCGGTCAGCAGGCACTGGAATGCGTGCCCGGTCATCACGACGACATCGAACGGCGCGCCGGGCGGCAGGCTGCCGAGTTCGCACGCGATCCAGCGTACCGCGTCGGCGTCCGGCTGGCGTCGTGCGTAATCGATCATCGCCGGCGCGGGATCGATCGCGACGACGTCGTGCCCGGCCGCCGCGAGCCGGCGCGCGAACGTGCCGGTGCCGCAGCCGAGATCGAGAATGCGTTGGCGCGCGGCGCCGATAACGGATGCGTAGAACGCAAAATCGCGATCGCCCGCGTTGAACAGGTCGTAGACCGCGACGAGGCGCGGCTCGGTGTAGAGGGCTTCGCCGGCGGGCGCCGCGCGGGACGTCATGCGGCCGCGTGCATCAGCGCTGCTGCACGGCCACGCGCAGCCCGAGCGCGATGAAGATCGAGCCGATGATCTTCCCCTGCCAGCGCGTAAGCCATGTGAGCCGCTTCACGATGCGGCCGAGCGGGCGGATCGAGCATGCGATCAGCGACGTATAGAGCGAGCTGAGCACGACGAAGATCAGCCCGAGCACCGCGAACTGCACGAACGTCGAACCGCGTTCCGGATGCACGAACTGCGGCATGAACGCGAGGAAGAACAGCGCGGTCTTTGGATTCAGCACTTCCGCGGGAATCGCCTGCAGGTACGCGTTGAGCGGCGTGACGGGCGGTACCGTCGGCAGCGACGGGTCGGACGGTTTGTCGAGCAGCGCGCGCACGCCGAGATAGATCAGGTACGCGGCGCCGACCAGCTTCACGACGTTGAATGCGAGCGCCGACGTCATCAGCAGCGCGGACAGCCCGACCGCCGCGAACAGCGTATGCACGAAGTCGCCGCTCGCGACGCCGAGGCCGGTCAGGATGCCGGTCTTGCGGCCGCCCTGCACGGTGCGGCTCAGCACGAGCAGCACGGCGGGGCCGGGGATCAGGAACAGGCCCAGAACGACGGCCGTGAAGGTGGTCAGCGTGGTCAGGTCGAACATGGCGGCTCCGGCAGGTTGGCGCAGCGGCGGGGGATCGGCGCATTGTATTCGGTTCGGCGCGCGGCCGCAGACGCAGCCCGCGAACCGCCCTGCTGCGCCGCTGCCATTCTGGTTTAAGCACGAAAGGGCGCGCGGGCACGGCATGCGCTTCCTCCGCCGCCTACCGTTTCATGCGCAAGCTTCCATCGACCACCGATCCCGCAGCGGACGCTGATGTCTACCATGTGCCGCGTGCGCTCGTCGTGTTCATCGTGTTCATCGACTGGATCGCCGAGCGGTTTGCGCAGTACCGGAAGGGCGTGGTCGTCGCGGGGGCCATGCGCTCGTGCTCGCGGCCGGGAATCGCGAGTCGCGTTCCAGGATGAAGTCCGGTGCATCGAGATGTAAATATTCTGGCGATTATTTGCGATGTTTCGCCAGAATATTTTCCTTTTGATGTCCACCCAGGCGAGGCAAACCCGTGTGCATCCGGAGCGATGCGTGAGCAGGTGCAGAGCGTTCGGCCGTCGAGCGCTGTCGGTGCCGGACGCTTGTAGCGACGGTGGTTTGCGCGATCCGTACGGTTTTCCCTACACCGCCCTCAGCCGCCCCAGCTCGTCCGCCAGAAAATCGACGAACGCGCGAATCCGCGCGGACATCTGGTGACGTTGCGCGTACACCGCATAGATGTCGGCGCCCGGCGTTTCGTGGTCGGGCAGCACGACCACGAGGCGGCCGTCGGCCAGATAGTCGCGGAGGTCCCATTCCGCGCGCATCAGAATCCCGTGCCCGTCGAGCGCCCACTTCACGGCGATCTCGCCGTCGTTCGTCGTCAGGTTGCCGTCGATCCGCACGACTTCCGTGTTGCGCGCCGCGCCGCGCCCGCTGGTCAGGCGCCAGATTCCGTAACCTTCGTCGCCTTGCCGGATGCCGATGCAGTTGTGCCGCGTCAGGTCGTGCGGCGTGCCGGGCGTCCCGTGCCGCGCGAGATACGCGGGCGCCGCGCACAGCAGCCGGCGGTTCGGCGCGAGCCGCCGCGCGACGACGCGCGTGTCGGGCGGCTCGCCGAAGCGGATGCACACGTCGAACGCGTCGTCGGTGAGCGGCGGCGGCATCACCGACAACTGCAACTGCACCGACACCTCCGGATAGCGCGCGACGAAGCGCGAGATCGCGGGGCCGACGTGGCTGCGCCCGAAACCGAGCGTCGCGTTCACGCGCAGCAGCCCCTTCGGGCGCTGCTTCGCGCTGCCGAGCAGCTCGCCGAGTTCGTCCATCTGGTCGAGGATCCGGCGCGCGTAGTCGAGATACACGTCGCCTTCGGGCGTCAGCATCATCCGCCGCGTCGTTCGGTTGACGAGCGTCACGCCCGCGCGCCGCTCCATCTGCGTGAGCCGCTTGCTGACGGCCGCCGCGGTCAGCCCGAGTTCGCGCGCGGCCGCGCTCAGGCTGCCCGACGCGGCCAGCGTCGAGAAGAAGCCGAGATCGGCCGGCTGGACAGTATCCGCCATGACGGGATTCATGAATCGAAGTTAAAGATGCTTTGATTCTAGCGCCAGTTCCTGCACTCCTGGTTCGGTAAAGTGCGTTCACGCTCACGATCAATCGAGGATGTCCGCATGAAGACCTACCGTATCGCAACGATTCCCGGCGACGGCATCGGCAAGGAAGTGGTGCCGGCCGGCAAGCAGGTGCTGGAAGCGCTGGCCCGCGGCAGCGATCGTTTCGCGTTCGAGTTCGAGGATTTCGACTGGGGCGCCGATTACTACCGCCTGCATGGCGCGATGATGCCGGCCGACGGCCTCGACGCGCTGCGCGGCAAGGACGCGATCCTGTTCGGCTCGGCGGGCGACCCCGACGTGCCCGATCACGTCACGCTGTGGGGGCTGCGCCTGAAGATCTGCCAGGGCTTCGACCAGTACGCGAACGTGCGCCCGACGCGCATCCTGCCCGGCATCGACGCGCCGCTGAAGCGCTGCGGGCCGGACGACCTGAACTGGGTCATCGTCCGCGAGAACTCCGAAGGCGAATACGCGGGCGTCGGTGGCCGCGTGCACCAGGGCCATCCGATCGAGGTTGCCACCGACGTGTCGATCCTCACGCGTGCCGGCGTCGAACGCATCATGCGCTTCGCGTTCCGGCTCGCGCAGTCGCGCCCGCGCAAGATGCTGACCGTGATCACGAAGAGCAACGCGCAGCGGCACGCGATGGTGATGTGGGACGAGATCGCGAAGCAGGTCGCGCAGGAATTCCCCGACGTCACATGGGACAAGGAGCTCGTCGACGCGGCGACCGCGCGCATGGTCAACCGGCCGGCGTCGCTCGACACGATCGTCGCGACCAACCTGCACGCGGACATCCTCAGCGATCTCGCCGCCGCGCTCGCCGGCAGCCTCGGCATCGCGCCGACCGGCAACATCGATCCCGAGCGCCGCTATCCGTCGATGTTCGAGCCGATCCACGGCTCCGCGTTCGACATCATGGGCCAGGGGCTCGCGAATCCGGTCGGCACGTTCTGGTCGGTCGTGATGCTGCTCGAGCATCTCGGCGAGACAGAAGCCGCGGCGCGCGTGATGCAGGCGATCGAGGCCGTGACGGCCGACCCGTCGCTGCATACGCGCGACCTCGGCGGCAGAGCGACGACCGCGCAGGTGACGGCGGCTGTGTGCGAGCGCGTCGCGAACGCAGCGGTCGCGGCCTGACGATCGACGCGGCGCTGCGCATGCGCGCCGCGATGTAGCGGCGGCGCGAGTGCGGAACCGGCAGCCGGCCGCTGCCCGTTCGTCGTCCTACCGGTTTTTTATGCCCGCGACTCGCGCATCCGACGCGAGCCGGGCGCCGGCCCGCGCGCTTCGTCGCGGCGCCGGCGAGTATTCACAGACAGAGCACGGCTCGACCTCGAAGGAGGAGACACATGCAAACGGATCTGGAAACCCGCGTCGCGCGGAAACTGATGTGGCGCATCATTCCGTTCGTGATGCTGCTTTATTTCGTCAGCTTTCTCGATCGCGTCAACGTCGGCTTTGCCGCGATGACGATGAACAAGGCGATCGGCCTGTCGCCGACCGCGTTCGGGTTCGGCGGCGGCCTGTTCTTCATCGGCTACTTCCTGTTCGAGGTGCCGTCCAATCTGATCCTCCATCGCGTCGGCGCACGCATCTGGATCGCGCGCGTGATGATCACGTGGGGCCTCGTGTCGGCCGTGTCCGCGTTCGCGGCCGGGCCGACCAGCTTCTATGTGCTGCGCTTCCTGCTTGGCGTGGCCGAAGCCGGGTTCTTCCCCGGCATCATCCTGTATCTCAGCCTGTGGTTCCCCGCGAAGCAGCGCGCGGTGGCGGCCGCGTGGTTCATGGCGGCCGCGCCGATCTCGACCGCGATCGGTTCGCCGTTGTCGGGCGCGATCATGCAGATGCCGCCGATGTTCGGGCTCGCCGACTGGCAGATGCTGTACATCGTCGAAGCGCTGCCGGCGGTCGCGCTCGGCTTCGTCGTGCTGAAGTGCCTGACCGATTCGCCGTCGAAGGCCGCGTGGCTGCGGCCGGACGAGCGCGACTGGCTGATCGCGAAGCTGAAGGCCGAAGCCGAGGTGCGCCACACGCATGCCGGTCATACGGCCGGCGCGTGGCAGGCGCTGCGCGATCCGCGCGTGCTGGCGCTCGCGCTGATCTACTTCGGCACGTCGGCGGGGCTGTATACGCTCGGGCTGTGGGCGCCGCTGATGGTCAAGCAGTTCGGCTTCACCGCGCTGCAGACGGGCCTGCTGACCGGCATCCCCAGCATCGCCGCGGTCGTCGCGATGATCGTCTGGGCGCGGCATTCGGATCGCACCGGCGAGCGCACGTGGCACGTGGTGATTCCGTGCGTGCTCGCGTGCATCGGCTTCGTGTTCGCGGGGCAGGCGAGCACCGCGTTGCTGACCGTGCTCGCGCTGGTCGTCGTCAACATCGGGATCAGCGCCGCGAAGGCGCCGCTGTGGGCGATGCCGAGCGCGTTCCTGTCGGGCGCCGGCGCGGCCGCGGGGATCGCGATGATCAATTCGATCGGCAATCTCGGCGGGTTCGTCGGGCCGTTCGCGATCGGCTGGCTCAAGCACGTGACGGGTGGGTATGCGGCGGGGCTTTATGTGGTGGCGGGCACGCTGGCGGTGTCAGCGGTCGTTACGCTGATGTTGAGCCGGAAGGGGGCGCGGGAGGCGGTCGTGCCGGGGGCGCGGCCGCATCATTGAAGGCGGCGCGCGCCCGCGATCATGCATCCGGACGCGCACGCTGCGCGGTCACGACGGTGAGCGCGAGCGGATTCACCGGCCGGGGTATTGCTTACGCAGGGAGCCAGAACCACAAGCCCGGAATGCAGAGCAGAAGGTGCAGCGGGAGCGCGACGCGGAATGATGCTCGTGGGGGTTGGTCCGGTTTCGGCGCGTCGGCCGCGAGACAAACGATGCCGACGGCAAGCGCCAGGACGGAGATGGTGGCCATGCTCCGCAGGCCGAAGCCGAGAACGCCGACACCCGCATAGGGATCGGCCATCGAGCTGGCGTAGCCGTAGCACATCACCATCGCGATGATTTCAATGACCGCGATCCACGCGAGGATAGAGCCGCATCGCGTCGTCATGTTGTCTCCGGTGTCGTTCCCGGTTGGCGAAAAGTCTCGAGGATACACGGGGCTGCGGTGAGGTTCTTCGCGACGATGCGCGGCCGAAGCGGCCGCGTCAATGTGCGGGAAGCGCCGCGCGGCGAGTGATCTCCGCTGCGCATGCGTCGGCCGACGCCTTCGACGTATCGATCACGCAATCGCTGAACGCGCGCGCCGCATACCCTTCCCGATACATCTCGGCGATACGTTGCCGCTCCCAATCCGTCAGCGCGCGCGTGCCGCGATTCGAAGCCGCGACCGCTTCGGGCGGCGCGAGCGTCACGACGAACAGGCGCGCAGCGCGTGCGGCGCAGGCGGCGCGCAGCCGTTCGAATTCCACGTCGCCGATCGGATAGGCGATCACCAGATGGCGTTCGCGCGCCTGCGTGATTTGCGTGACGAGACGCTCCAGCGCGATCGCCCACTGCACGTCGAACGGTGCGTCTTCGGGCGCATCGTGATCGTCGCCGTCGATGAAGCGCGCGTCGGGCAGCGCGCGTGCGAGTGCGAGTCCGATCGTCGTCTTGCCGCTGTTGATCGGGCCGTTCAGGTGGATGACGGTGAGAGGGCTCATGAGGACGGACAGGAATCGGACGACTCGCAGCTTGCCATGACTGGCGCGGCGGTGCAGTGCCGTTTGCGCGTGGCGCGGGTTGGTGCGGGTGGTGCGATTGCGGAGGGAAAGCGAAACGGCGGGGAGAGGCGGGAGGAACAGCAGGCTGCGTGCGCGATGATTTGCACACGCAGCCTGCCCGGCCGTGCCGCATTCAGCGATGCGGCACGGCGTCGAGCGAGGCGACTTACTTGTCGTCGCCCTTGATCTGCGGCAACGCCGACGCCTCGCCCGGCGTCAGCAGCCCGACTTGCGCATACACGCGCAGCTTGTCGCGCGTATCGGTGATGTCGAGGTTGCGCATCGTCAGCTGGCCGATCCGGTCGCGCGGCGAGAACGTCGATGCCACCTTCTCCATCGACAGGCGTTCCGGCTGGTACGTGAGGTTCGGCGACTTCGTGCTCAGGATCGAGTAGTCGTTGCCGCGGCGCAGTTCGATCTTCACTTCGCCGGTGATCGCGCGCGCGACCCAGCGCTGGGCCGTTTCGCGCAGCATGATCGCCTGCGGGTCGAACCAGCGGCCCTGGTACAGCAGGCGGCCGAGACGGCGGCCGTTCTCGCGGTACTGCTCGATCGTGTCTTCGTTGTGGATGCCGGTGACGAGACGCTCGTACGCGATGTACAGCAGCGCGAGGCCCGGGGCTTCATAGATGCCGCGGCTCTTCGCCTCGATGATCCGGTTCTCGATCTGGTCGCTCATGCCGAGGCCGTGGCGGCCGCCGATGCGGTTGGCTTCCAGCAGCAGCTCGACCTGATCCTTGAACTCGACGCCGTTCAGCGCGACCGGCTGGCCGGCTTCGAAGCGCACCGTCACTTCTTCCGCGGCGATCTTCACGTCGTCGCGCCAGAACGCGACGCCCATGATCGGGTTCACGATCTTGATGCCGCTTTCGAGGCTTTCGAGATCCTTCGCCTCGTGCGTCGCGCCGAGCAGGTTCGAATCGGTCGAATACGCCTTTTCGGCCGACATCTTGTACGCGAAGCCCGCCTGGTTCATGAATTCGGACATTTCGGCGCGGCCGCCGAGCTCGTCGATGAACGTCTGGTCGAGCCACGGCTTGTAGATCTTCAGGTCCGGGTTCACGAGCAGGCCGTAGCGGTAGAAGCGCTCGATGTCGTTGCCCTTGTACGTGCTGCCGTCGCCCCAGATGTTGACGCCGTCTTCCTTCATCGCGGCGACGAGCATCGTGCCCGTCACGGCGCGGCCGATCGGCGTCGTGTTGAAGTACGTGACGCCGGCCGTCGTGATGTGGAATGCGCCGCTTTGCAGCGCCGCGATGCCTTCGGCGACGAGCTGCGCGCGGCAGTCGATCAGGCGGGCGCCGGCTGCGCCGTATTCGATCGCACGCTTCGGGATCGCGTCGTAATCGTCTTCGTCGGGCTGGCCGAGGTTCGCCGTGTATGCGTACGGGACGGCGCCCTTCAGTTTCATCCAGTGCAGCGCGGCGCTGGTGTCCAGGCCGCCGGAGAAGGCGATACCGACCTTCTGGCCGGTCGGGAGGCTTTCGAGAATCGTGCTCATAGGAATTACCGTGGATTGGGTCCGGTGGGATCGTATTTCGCGGAATATGCGAGTATCGGCTGTCCGGGAAGTTGGGGCAAGGGCTGATTTTCGCGCGGATACGTCGTCCGGCCTGTCGCGGCGGGCCCGGCGGCCGGTTAACCAGGCGGAGAACGCCGCGCGAACGGGCGCTGAATGGCGGCCCAAACGGGCTTGGACGAGCGCCGTCGCGGGCCGTGCTTCCGGGGCCGGATCGGCCGAACGGCGGGGCTGCCGCCGTCAGGATAGCGGTCCGCCAACTCGAAAGGCATATGAAAGGCGGGCGTGTGAAGCCCGGAATCCCGCGAACCTCAGATATTCCACGACTGCGCGGTGTCGAGCAGCTTCTCGCGCAACTGATCGACTTCGCCGGCCAGCTTGGCCGTGATCGACACGTAGCCCGACAGCTGCGGCGGCGGCGCGTCGTGCGGCGGGTCGGCCGGTCGGCGGCGCGGCGCGAGCCGGCTCGGCTTGCCGAACTTGAGCGCGCGGCTCGCGCCGACCAGCGTGTCGCGGATGCGCCGGTTCACGGCCTTCATCCCGACGCGCATGTATTCGCGGGCCGCCACGTCGTCGCGGGCCGGCACCGCGCTCGACAGGATCTCCAGATAGCCGATGCAGAGGCGCAGGCTGCGCTGGATCGCCTCGAGCTGCGCCATCGACGTTTCGCATTCCTTCGACACCGACGGCATCAGCGAACGCAACTGCACGAGCAGCGCGCTCAGCGCGGCCATTTCCTTCAGGTGCGCGTCGTCGCCGACCTGGCGGTCGCCGGCGACCCGCGCATGCACGGCCGCGCACGCGCGCAGCGCGTCGGCGAGCTTGTAGCGCCACGAATAGGTCGCATAGAGCGGCAGCGCGAACGAGAACGCCAGCGCGATCGCGATGCCGATCAGCACGTTCACCGCGCGCCACAAGCCGTCGACGATCTCGTTGTCGCCGTGCCCGGCGACGATCACCATCGTGATCGCCGACAGCAGCGCGATATAGCCGGCCTTGCCGATCGCGTGATACGCGCAGATGCCGCAGGCAACCGCCATCAGCAGGTAGATCGCGATCGGTGCGTGCGCGGCGGAATACAGCAGGATCAGCCCGAGCCCCGCGAGCGCGCCGATCGACGTGCCGAGCGCGCGCTCGGCCGCCTTCTTGCGGATGTTGCCGTGATGCTGCAGCCCGCCGACGACGATCAGCACGGTGATCGTGGACCACTCGCCGTGCGGCACGCGCAGGCCGGTGGACAGGCCGATCGACACGAGAATCGCGAGCGCGACGCGCGCGGCATGAATCAGCTTCGCGTGCCGATAGCGACGGTACGGATCGAGTAGCGGGCGGAGCGCGTGGCGCAAGAGGGAGGGGAGCCGGGTAGGGAGCGGGGCGGTCATGACGGAGCTGGAGTGGCCGGAACGCGCACGGCGGCTTGCGCGGGGCGGCGCCGCGCCGCATGCGCAGCAGCCGTAACGCTAGCCGAACGCGCGCGGGCTGTCCACGGCGCTGCTGTCCGGCGCGGCCGGCAGCCACATCGTGTCACGACGACACGTCACGCCGTGTCACGCCATGCGTCGGCCGAGCTCGGCTGCGCGTCCGACACGCGGTTGCGCCCGCCGGACTTCGCGCGGTACAGCGCCTCGTCGGCGCGCCGCAGCAGCGTCGCGGCGGTCATGCGACCGTCGGCGGCGGTCGCCGTGCCGATGCTCGCCGTGACGCGCCCGTACGGGCTTTTCACGTGCTCGATGCCGAGCTCCGCGATTGCTTGCCGGATGCCTTCGGCAACGGTCGCCGCGCCTTGCGCGTCGGTGTCGGGCAGCGTGACGACGAACTCCTCGCCGCCGTAGCGCGCGACGTGGTCGCCTTCGCGGCGCAGGCAGCGCGACGCGGATTGCGCGACGCGGCGCAGCACGTCGTCGCCGGCCGGGTGGCCGTAGTAGTCGTTGAACGCCTTGAAGTGATCGACGTCGACGAACAGCACCGACAGCGGGCGGCCGCTGCGCGCCGCACGCTGCGCCTCCTTCGCGAGCACCGTGTCGAACGTGCCGCGGTTGTCGAGGCCCGTCAGCGAATCGGTGTGCGCGAGGCGGTACAGCTTCGATTCGGCGATCTGCCGGCGCCGCAGTTCGCGCGACAGCGCCAGCGAGCCCCACGCGATGAACCCGGTGAACATGCACATCAGTACGACGGTCCAGATCGCGCGGTGGTGCCACGACGCGTAGACGTCGATCTCGGCCGGCGCGACGTCGACGATCAGCGGCAGGCCGGGGAGATGCTTGTAAACATAGATGCGCCGCACGCCGTCGATGCTGCCGATGCCCGACAGCACGCCTTCGCGGCTGCGCAGCGCCGCGATGAACAGCGGCGAAGTGCGCAGGTCGAGGCCGACCACGCGCGCGTCGTAAGGCAGGCGGCTCACGAGCATGCCGTTGAGCTCGGCGATTGCCGCGCTGCCGTGCTTGCCGACCGCGAGGCCGTCGAGCAGCGCGCGGAAGTAGTCGATGCTGAGCGTGCCGACGACGACGCCGCCGAACGTGCCGTCGGACAGCGTGATTCGGCGGCTGAGCGCGATCGTCAGCGCGCCGCCGCGCAGCCGGGACGCGTAGGGGCGGCTGATGTAGAGGCCCTGCGCGAGATCGTTGCGATGCACGGTGAAATAATCGCGGTCCGCAAAGTTGCCTTGCCGCGCGGGCGTCGCGCTCGAATCGATCACGATATTGCCGTGCGCATCCATCACGAAAAGCGAACCGAGATACGCGCCGGTGGCGGCGCGGTCGAACAGCAGCCGGTGGCGCTGGCGCGGCGGCAATGTCATCAGTTCCGGATCGACTACACCGTCGACGACGTTTTGCAGCGACAAATCGTAGAGTTCGATATTGCGTGCGATATCGCGTTCGATCAGCAGCATCAGGTTGCGCGCATTTTCGACCGCATGGTCATGCGCGTCGCGTCGCGCCTCGATTAAAAGCGACGTGGAAAGTCCCCAACTGAACATCAGCAGGACGATGCCCGCAACGAGCACGCCGCGGGGCGACAGAATGCGTGCCACGATCGACGCGGTATGGCGGCGCAGTGCGGCGGGCAGCGGGAATGACTTCATCCTCTGGACGGGGCAGGGCGGCGGATATTCGCGTAGTCGACGGTTCCGCGCGCTGATTATTTCGAATTAGCCCGCATTATCTCGCGAATTCCTGCAATTCGTGTGTACATGCAAAACATGCATGTGGAAATGGCGATTCGAAACGATTACGCATCATTACCGCATTGCGCGCGGGCAATTTGATTTGAATCAATTATCAGTTTCGGTCGTTTTGTCTGATTAATGATGTTCTGATCGGTCGATTTTTCGTATCGGCGCGGTATTTGGCGGATTGAGACAGGATTGCGCGCTTGCCGGGGCGGAATGAAAAGCCGAATAACCATGAATTATTTATGGTTTTTGCGCCGGCATGCGGCTGCGGCCGCGCCGGCGGAGCCAACTCGTTGATTCCGCGAAATCTCGCCGGCCGCCGCAGGCGTGTGCGCCTGAGTTCCCCCATGACGAATCGGGTAGAATCCGCGCTTCGCCGCAGGCGCCCGACGCGCAACGCGTATCGGGGCCGCATCGAATGCATCGCAGGACGCGCACCGCGCTCCGATTCCGCATGCGCCGGCTACGGATGCCGGCCCGCTCAACGTTCGTCTCGTTTATGTCCGCAATTCCGAATTCCGACCAACCCGGTTCGTCCGCGAACCCACCCAAGCTTCATCGCGCGCTGAAGGCGCGCCACCTGACGATGATCGCCATCGGCGGCTCGATCGGCACGGGCCTGTTCGTCGCGTCCGGCGCGTCGATCTCGCAGGCCGGCCCCGGCGGCGCGATGGTCGCGTACATGCTGATCGGCCTGATGGTCTACTTCCTGATGACGAGCCTCGGCGAGATGGCCGCGTTCATGCCCGTGTCGGGTTCGTTCGCGACCTACGGCGCGAAATACGTGGACGAAGGCTTCGGCTTCGCGCTCGGCTGGAACTACTGGTACAACTGGGCCGTGACGATCGCGGTGGAGCTCGTCGCCGCGCAGCTCGTGATGCACTACTGGTTTCCGGACGTGCCGGGCGTGTGGTGGAGCGCGGCCTTCCTCGGCGTGATGTTCCTGCTCAACGCGCTCACCGTGCGCGGCTTTGGCGAAGCCGAATACTGGTTCGCGCTGATCAAGGTCGTCACCGTGGTTGCGTTCATCGGCGTCGGCCTGCTGATGATCTTCGGCATTCTGAAGGGTGCGCCGAGCAACGGCTGGGGCAACCTGACGATCGGCGACGCGCCGTTCGCGGGCGGCCTGCCGGCGTTGATGGGCGTCGCGATGATCGCGGGCTTCTCGTTCCAGGGCACCGAGCTGATCGGCGTCGCGGCCGGCGAATCGGAAAACCCGCGCACGACGATCCCGCGCGCGGTAAAGCAGATCTTTTGGCGGATTCTGCTGTTCTACGTGTTCGCGATCTTCGTGATCGGCGTGCTGATTCCTTACACCGACCCGAACCTGCTGAAGACGGACGTGACCGACATCGGCGTGAGCCCGTTTACGCTCGTATTCCGCCACGCGGGCCTTGCGTTCGCGGCCGGCGTGATGAACGCGGTGATCCTGACGGCCGTGCTGTCGGCCGGCAACTCGGGCATGTACGCGTCGACGCGGATGCTCTACAACCTCGCGGTCGAAGGTCGCGCGCCGAAGGTGTTCGCGAAGCTGTCGCCGGGCGGCGTGCCGCGCAATGCGCTGTATGCGACGACGGCCGTCGGCGCGCTGTGTTTCTTCACGTCGCTGTACGGCGACAAGACCGTGTACCTGTGGCTGCTGAACACGTCGGGGATGACCGGCTTCATCGCGTGGCTCGGCATCGCGGTCAGTCACTACCGGTTCCGCAAGGGCTACGTGAAGCAGGGTTATTCGCTCGACCAGCTGCCGTACCGGTCGAAGTGGTTCCCGTTCGGCCCGCTGTTCGCGTTCGTGCTGTGCCTCGTGATCGCGCTCGGGCAGGATTACCAGGCGTTCCTCGCGAACCGGATCGACTGGGCCGGCGTCACCGCGACCTATGTCGGCATTCCGCTGTTCCTCGTCGTGTGGCTCGGCTTCCGGTTCCTGAACAAGAGCCGTTTCGTGCGCTACGAGGACATGGAGATCGCGCCGTGGGTCGCCGCGAGCCGCGGCGCGCAGCGGCAGTTGGTGGTGAACCGCGAAACCGCGGGCTGACGCGCGTGCGGCAGGCGGCCGCGCGACGTGCGATGAAACGGGAAGCCTCGCGCTTCCCGTTTTTTTTGCCCGGCTTTTGCCTGCACGGGGTCAAAGCCGGTTATATTGCCCGACCCTACCGGGCCACGGCCCGGCCGGCGCGACAGGCGCAGCGCGGATCGGCATCCGGCGCGCGCGGCGCGCGGCGGCCGGCGGCGCCCGGCGTTTTCATCGTTCCATCCGGGCCGGCATGGCCCGCGGAGCGCGCAACCCAGAGGAATCCATGAGCGCATCACCCGCCGAGCGGAAGGCCGGACCCGTTTCCATCGTGCGAATCGAAGCCGCGATCAATGCGTGGCGCGAAGTGTACCCGCCGGCACCGGACGGCGAGGACGGCTACGCGCTCGACGCCGGCAGCAATTGCCTCGCCGAGCTGTACGGCACGATGATCTGCTATCGGCTGCCGGATGTGCCGCTCGACTCGCTGAGCAACGAGCAGCGCGACGCGCTGTACGCGACCGAGGTGTGACAAGCGGTCGTGACGCTGCCGGGACACGGCGGTGTCGATCGGAAACGGGAAGCTCGAGGGCTTCCCGTTTTGCTTTGGGCGGCGCGTGGCTGTGTGCGTGGAGGTTTGCGCCGCCTGCGGTATCGTGATGACATCGTCCGGCCGTGGTTTGACGTCGGATCGCTGTCCGGGAGGCATCGAAAATGGAGTTGAGACACCTCCGCTACTTCGTCGCGGTTGCCGAGGAGCGGAATTTCACGCGTGCGGCCGAACGGCTGCATATCGCGCAGCCGCCGCTGAGCCGGCAGATCCAGCAGCTCGAGGAGGCGCTCGGCGTGCCGCTGTTCGAGCGCAACGCACGACCGCTGAAACTGACCGACGCCGGGCGCTTCTTCTATTCGCACGCGGTGCAGTTGCTCGCGCAGACCACCGAGCTCGAATCGATGACGAAGCGGGTCGGCAAGATCGAGCGCAGCATGTCGGTCGGCTTCGTCGGCTCGACGCTGTACGGGATGCTGCCGAAGATCATCCGGCGCTTTCGCAGCGAATATCCGGCCGTCGAGCTGAGCCTGCACGAGATGTCGACGATGGACCAGATCAAGGCGTTGAAGGAAGGGCGCATCGACGTCGGGTTCGGGCGCATCCGCCATGAAGATCCGAGCGTGCGGCGCGTCGTGCTGCGCGAGGAGCGGATGATCGTCGCGCTGCCGGTCGGCCATCCGCTCGACGGCGCGAAGCCCGTGCTGTCGCTGCACGATCTCGTGAACGACACGCTGATCATCTTCCCGAAGGCGCCGCGCCCGAGCTATGCGGACCAGGTGCTCGCGGCCTTTCACGATCGCGCGTTGCAGCCGCGGCGGATCTACGAAACGCGCGAACTGCAGATCGCGCTCGGCCTCGTCGCGATGGGCGAGGGCGTGTCGGTCGTGCCGCACAGCGTGTACGGGCTGAAGCGCGACGACATCAGCTACAAGCCGCTCGACGATCCGAACCTCGTGTCGCCGATCATCATGAGCATGCGGATGCTCGACGAATCGGAGGACATCCGCGCGATGCAGGCGCTGATCTACCGGCTGTACGACGAAGCGCAGATGGAGTATCTGCCGCCGCAGCCCGAATGAGCGCGCGAGCGGTGGGGGCTTGCTTGACGCTGCGCGCGCCGCCGGGACAACATGCGGCATCCACTGGGGCCGCCGACCTGCGGCCGCTTTCACGCAGACGACCGACACATGACCGATAGCCCGACCGACGAGACAATCGTTGAGACGCCGCAAGGGCGTCTCCTTGCGAAACGCTGGCGTGCTCGTCCGGTGCAAGACGCGACGAACACGTCCAGGCCCGCCGCGCCCGAGCCGGCCGCGCCCATCATTCTGCTGCACGATTCGCTCGGCTGCGTCGACCTGTGGCGCGACTTTCCCGCGCAGCTCGCAAACGCCACGCAACGCGACGTGATCGCATACGACCGCCTCGGCTTCGGCCGTTCGGATCGTCATCCGGGGAAGCTCGGCACGACGTTCGTGCGCGACGAGGCCGATCACGCATTCGAAGCCGTGCTCGAGCAACTGCGCGTCGATGCGTTCGTCGCGTTCGGGCACAGCGTCGGCGGCGGGATGGCGGTGAGCTGCGCCGCCGTGCATCCGGAGCGTTGCCGCGCGCTCGTGACGGTCGCCGCGCAGGCGTTCGTCGAGGATCGCACGCTGGCCGGCATTCGCGACGCGGCGCTGCAGTTCGACGAACCGGGCCAGCTCGATCGGCTCGCGCGCTATCACGGCGACAAGGCCGAATGGGTGCTGCGCGCGTGGGTCGACACGTGGCTGTCGCCGGCGTTTCGCGACTGGAATCTCGACGACGACTTGCCGCGCGTGCAATGCGCGACGCTCGCGATTCACGGCGAAGACGACGAATACGGATCCGACGTGCATCCGAAGCGGATCGCCGCGCGCGTCGCGGGGCCGGCGTCGTTCCTGTTGCTCGCCGGATGCGGGCACATGCCGCACCGCGAGCGGACGGACGACGTGCTGGCCGCCGTGGCGGCGTTCCTGCGCGACGCAGGCGCTTGAGCGTCCGACAACCGGCGGGCGTGTGCCCGCCGGCCGTCAGAACGCCAGCTGGATCGCGAGATCGATCGCGAGCAGCGCGATCGAGCAGCCGATGCCGAGGATCACATTCGGCAGCCGATGCTCGAAGTCGCGATCGCGACGCATCGCGGCACCGAGCAGGAAGATCGCCTCGACGACGATCTGCAGCCCGACGAACAGCAGCATCAGCAGATACTCGTAACCCATCTGCTTGAACGCGGCGAATTGCATGCCGTGATCGCGGATCCACTGGCCGACGCGCAGCAATTCATAGACGAACAGCAGGGCGGGAAACAGGTAGCTGATGAAATAGGTCGGCGCGGTGGCGTGCCGTAGTTCGAGGTGGAAGTGCTGATGCGTGGTAGCCATCACGAATCCCTCCTTGCAACGCATGGTTGCGGTCGCGACGGCGGCGCGACAACGTGCGAATTACGGGATTACCCGATGCACCGTGCGCAGCCGTTCGACACCAGCATACTGCTGCGCGGCAAATTTGGCATGCGATGCGTGCATTCGTCGTGAAAATCCGTATGCGCCGCGCGACGCGCTTACCGCGATCTACTTGCCGGATGCGGCGTATCGGCCGGTTGCGTGGCGCCCGAAGCATTCGGCAGCAACCATTCCGGATGCTGTTCCAGATCGCCGGCCAATGCGCGCAGTGCGCTCGACGTGCGTGCGAATTGCGTCAGCGTGCGGTGGACGTTCGATGTGGTCGCACCCTGTTGCACGAGCATCGCCTGCGCGGCCGTGAACGCCTGTCGCGCGGTGCCGAGCGCATCGCGCGCATGCGGCGCGAGTTCGGTATCGAGTTGCGTGAATAGCGCATTGGTGCGCATAAGCGCTGCGTTCAGGTCCGTGCCCATGCGATCGAGCGGCAATCGCGAAAGTGTTCCGGCGATATCGGCAATATGTACGCGCAGCACGTCGAGCGTGCCGGGCACGGTCGGCAACACGATCGGCATGCGGTCCGTATCGACCGAGGCGGGCGGCGCGTGCGGGAACATGTCGAGCGCGACATACGAGCGGTTCGCGATCGGATTGCCGACACGCAACTGTCCGCGCAAACCGCGCGCGACGAGCGTGCGCAGCAGCGCCTTGCCGGCATCGGTGTCGCCGTTGCCGAGCACGTTGCGATAGCGCTGCCCGAGGCGATCGGGGTAAAGCGCGATCGTCACGCGCATCGTGACGCCGCCGCGTGCCGCGTCGTATTCGGTGCCGACCGCCGTCACGTTGCCGAGTTCGATGCCGCGAAAATCCACCGGCGCGCCGACATCGAGCCCGCGCAGCGACCGGTCGAAACGCATCACGACCGGCGCGGCCGGTGCGTTCGGCGTGCGCATCGCGTCGATTTCATCGTCGGCCATGCGAAAGCGCGCGCCGTCCGGCGCCGCGACGTTCGAGGTGCGCCCGGGTGGCGCCGCGAACGCGAGCGCGCCGGCGAGCAGCGCGGCGATCGACGGCGTGCCGAGCCTCATGCCGCCCGCGTCGAGCCGCAGACCGAGACCGCCCGCCTGCCACCAGCGCGCATCGACGTCGACGTATCGATCGAATGGCGCGGCGACGAACACGTCGATCGATACGCCGCGTCCGTCGGCATCGAGCGTATAGCCGGCCACCTGACCGACGCGAGCGCGCCGGTGATAGACCGGCGAACCGATCGCGACCGAGCCGAGCGACGTCGCGCGCAGCGTGTAGTGACGGCCGCCGTTCTCGTTGACGGGCGGCGCGTCGAGCCCGGTGAACGTCGTGCGCGGTTCGCGCGAACTGCCAGTTGCGGCCGCGATATACGAACCGGACAGCACCGAATCGAGACCGGAGAGGCCACCGGGCCCGATGCGCGGCCGCACGATCCAGAAGCGTGTGTCCGCAACCGCCAGGGCCTGCGCGTCGGCGTCCAGTCGCACGTCGATCATCACGCCGGGTTGCCCGCGCAACGCGCGAACGCGCGTGACGCGACCGATTTCGACATTGCGCAGCCGCAGCGTCGATCGGCCGGCTTCCAGCCCGTCGGCGGTCGCGAATGCGATCGTGATCGTCGGCCCGCGGCTGCCGAGCGACGAGATGCCCCATGCGATACAGAACGCGGCGGCCGCGAGCGGCGCGACCCAGAAAATCGCCGCTCGCGGCCAGCGCGCGAGCACCTGCCTGAAACGCGCCAAGGTGCACAGAAGGATGTCAGTCGAACTGCGCGACGAGTGCATCGGCGCCCTTGTCGATGCCGGTCTTTGCCGCGCTCAGCGCGCCGAAACTCGCGCCGATGTTCATCGCATTCGGATACTGCTTCGTCACGTACGCGTTGATCAACCGGTTCGTCGATGCATCGCGGATCTCCACCGCGTAGATGACCGAGCCCGTGAATGCGCCTTCGCGGCCGCGGATCGCCTGCACGCCGTTGTACACGTTGCCCGCGAGATCGAAATGCGCGAATGTGCCGGCAAATGTCGTCGTCGTCACGGCGCCCGTCAGCGTCAGCTTCACGCGCAGCGTGTCGGGACCCGGCGCGCTCGTCAGCTCGAAGCGCTTGCCGAGCTTCTTCGCGAACGTGTCGCCCATGTACGTCGCGAGTGTCGACTTGTCCTGGTCGCTCAGGTCGCCGAACTGATGGTCGGTGCCGCGATAGACGGCCACCGGGTCGAGAATCAGCTTTCGGTACTTGTGCCAGTCCGCCGGCAGCGCGTAGCGGTAGGGCACGCGCCCGGACTTGTCCTGCGGATCGCTGCGCAGGTAGGGCGACGATTCGATGCCGCTGTAGCGGGTGGGCTGGACGCCTGCGCATCCGGCGAGCGCGACGCAAAGCGCGGCGTTGAGCAGGTGGCTGGGCTTGATCGATCGGTTCATTTGATGCTCCGGGTCGGGGTTCGCGCCGGTAGAGCCGGTGCGAAGGGGGGGTGCAACAGGGCGGCATCGCCGCTCGGGGTTCTTGAAAAAAGCCAACCAGACGGTTTGTTTTTGACGCGCAATCACCGCATGAATCGACGGAGCGGCAAGCCGGCCGGCAGCGTCTATCGGTCGGCCAGCCTTGCCACAGGCGGCATTCGCGCCGCGCCATGCGGTGCGCGACGCGGGCCGTCATCCGGCCGGGGCCGATGCGGGAGCCGATCGTAGCACCGCCATTTCAAGATGTAAACCGACCAGGCGGTTTGTTTGTGATAGACTCCGCGCACTTCCTTCATGCGGTCATGCCGGTTCGGCGCGATCGTGTGGCGTTTTTTCATACCGGGGAAAGTTCATGGATAACCCGACGCGTTCCGAGCGAACGCGCACTGCCGCGATCCAGGCGGCGCTCGCGATCCTCGAGCGCGACGGCCCGGGCAAGCTCACGTTCGATGCGATCTCGCGCGAAAGCGGCATCAGCAAGGGCGGGCTGATGCATCAGTTCCGCACGAAAGGCGATGTGCTGAATGCGTTGATGGAACATCAACAGGACTACTACCAACGATTCCAGCGCGATTACCTGGCCGCGCGGGATCCGCGCGAAGCGCAGCCGACGCTGTCCGCGCAGATCGCGACGATGCGCGAAGTGATCGACCAGCAGCCGTCGGCCGCGCTCGCGATCATGGCGGCGCTAGTCGAGGATCCGGCGCCGCTGCAGCAGGTTCGGGATACCGACGGCGAGAACGCGAAGCGCATTGCGGCCGAATCCGACGATCCCGATCTTGCGCTGCTGCGATGGAAAGCGGCCTGGGGGCTCGCGCTATCGGCGATGTTCGGGCTGTGCCCGCTGTCGGCCGACGAGCGCGCGCGGCTGTTCGACCGGCTGCTCGACGAGACGCAATGGCCGTCGGGCGGCGGTAATGCCGCGAAGCGCAGTGTGCCGGCGGCGAAAGCGTCGCGGAAGAAATGAAGCGAGCGTTTGCCGCATGCGGTGCGGCGGTCGCCCGTTTCGGGCGCTCGCTGCTCGCGGTCGTGCTCGGGCAATTGTGAGCCGCCGGTGAGCCGTGAGCCGGTGAGCTTGTGAGCGCCCGACCGGCGCCTTGCACTGCTCAGCGTTGCGCTTGCGCGCCTTCAATAAACAACTTCGCGACCGACTGGAACTCCCGTTTCAGCGACAGCCCCGGCACGGTCAGCCAGCGCAACATCGCCGCGAGATACAGGTGATGGAACCACGTCGCGAGCTGGTCGGCCCGCAGCGTTGCGTTCAGTTCGCCGGACTGCTGCCCCGCGGCGATCAGTTGCTGCCACACCAGCGCGATATCGCTGCCGTTCTCCCCGCCGTTTTCAGGTTCGACCGCACCGATGCTCAGGAAGCGGTGCCGCAGATACGCGAGCAGGTACACCGGATGCTGCTCGCACCACGCAGCCGATGCGTCGAGCACACAGCCGATGCGCGACGCAAAGGTCTTGCGCCGCGCGACGTCGCGCTGCAGATGCGCGAGGTCACGCGCGAGCTCGCCTTCGAGCCAGTGCGCGAGCACGGCTTCCTTGGTCGGAAAATGGTTGTACAGCGTGCGCTTCGCGACATCGGCCTGCGCGGCGATCTGCTCCATCGTGACGGCTTCGTAGCCGTGCGCGTCGAACAGGCGCGCGCCGGTGGCGGCGAGATGCGCGAGCATCTGGATGCGCTTGCGCGCGCGGCGGCCCGGATCGTCGGTCGGAATCGGCATGGCAGGAGGATCGACTTAAAGTGCACGAATTACATTAGTATACGACGTGCATTTTTTTAGGTCCACCTGTTCCCGTCGACGGGAACGAGGAGTCGCGCATGAAGCTTGTCATCGCCACCTACGGCACCGAAGGAGACACGCGCCCGCTCGCGGCGCTCGGCCGCGCGCTGATGGATGCCGGCCACGATGTCCGGCTGCTGGCCGATGCCGCGACGCTTGGCTCGGCTGACGCGCTCGGCGTGCCGTCGGCGCGGTTGTCCGGCGATATCCGCCGCGCGATCGCGCCGGACGGTGCGTTGTCGGACGCGGTGCGCGGGAGCGGCGGTTTCAACGACACGTCGAAGGCGCTCGCGGCGATCGCGAATGCGAACACGGCCGCATGGATGCGCGAAATCGCGGACGCATCGGCCGGTTGCGATGCGATCCTCGTGTCCGGGCTCGCGTCGTTCGTCGGGTTGTCGGTTGCCGAATTTCGCCGCGTGCCGGCGATCGGCACCGGCATGATCCCGATCACGCCGACCGCCGAATTCGCGTCGCCGTTCCTGCCGCCGGGCAAGCTGCCGCGCTGGCTGAACCGTGCGAGCCACCGGTTCGTCAACGCACTGTTGTGGCAGGCGTTCAGGAAAGCGACGAATGCGGCGCGCGCAAGCGTGTGCGCGCTGCCGCCGCGCAAGCAGGTGTGGACCGATCATCCGATGCTGTACGGCGTGTCGCCGGCGCTGCTGTCCGGCCCGGCGGATTGGCCGTCGCAGGTGCTCGCATGCGGCCAGTGGCGTATCGATGCGCGCGCATGGGCGCCGCCGCCTGAACTTTCCGCCTTTCTCGAATCGGGCGATCCGCCGGTATACATCGGCTTCGGCAGCATGGCCGGCTTCGACCGCGCGGCGATGGCGGGCGCGCTGGTGCGTGCGCTCGGCGGCCGGCGCGCGCTGTTCTATCCGGGCTGGAGCGGCATCGATGCGTCGCTGTTGCCGGCGCACGTACGCATGATCGGCGACACACCGCACGACTGGCTGTTCCCGCGCGTGTCGATGGCGATCCATCACGGCGGATCGGGCACCACGCATTCGGCCGCGCGGGCCGGCATTCCGTCGATCGTCGTGCCGTTCGCGGGCGATCAGTTCTTCTGGGCGAACCGGCTGCGGCGGCTCGGCGTCGCGGATGGGCCGGTCGCGGGGCGGCGCGTGGACGCTGCCGCGCTTGCTCGGGCGATCGCCTTTGCCGAACGTGGCGACACGAAAGCGCGCGCAACGGAACTCGGCGAGCGCATCGAGCAGGAGGACGGCTTGAAGCTTGCGGTCAGCGCGATCGAGCGATGGGGGCGGCCCGGCGCGCGGTGAGCCAGCGGGTCAGAAATGCCCGGTGAACCGGTAACGGCTGCCCGGGTGCCACAGGTTGGCTACCGACGCGACCAACCCTTGCGACCACGTGCGCCGATGCAGCAGCAGGCACGGCTCGCGGTCGTCCATCGTCAGATGGCGGCGCGTTTCGGCGTCGGGCATCGCGGCCTCGATCCGGTATTCCACACGCTGCAACGGTGCGACGCGCGTCAGGTACTGGTTCGGCGTCGTCGTCGTGAAGTCCTGCAACGCGTATTCGGGTGCGCAGGTCGGATTGACCCAGCGTTCCTCGAGCTGCACGGGCGTGTCGTTCTCGAAATGCAGCACGCGCGAATGGAAGATCGGGCTGCCGGTGTCGATTTGCAGCTCGTCGGCGAGCTTCGCATCGGCGACGGCCGCGCCGACCTGCAGCACCTGCGCGCGATAGCCGTGGCCGCGCGCGGCGACTTCGTCCGAGATGCTGCGGATCGCGACGAGCGTCGATTCGTACTTCGGCGATGCGACGTACGTGCCCGAGCCGCGCGTGCGCGTGAGCACCTGTTCGGCCGTCAGCTCGCGCAGCGCGCGGTTGACGGTCATCCGCGCGACGTTGAATTCGCGCGCGAGCTCGTTCTCCGACGGCACCTGGTCGCCTTCCGCCCACTCGCCGGCATGAATGCGCGCGAGGATGAAGTCCTTGATTTCCTGATAGATCGGTGTGGTCATGGGATCACGATTCGAGAGTCGGCAGCGGCCCGCCGCCGAATGCCGATCCGGCGCGCGCCCGGCGCCGAGTGTACCGGTTTCGCGGGCGCGCGGGCCCGGATTCCACGAATGATCCCTGTTCGGCCGGCGCGCGTCCATGCGGGATTGCACAGAGCGGCCGGCCGTCGATGGCCGGCGCGCGGTCAGAACCGATGCCGGATGCCGACCGTCGCGACCACCTGCGTGTTCGTCGACGAAGCCGCGAGCCCCGTGACGTTCGCGAACCCGAGCGGCGCGCCCGACGGCACGCCGAACTGGTGCTGGTACACGGTTTCCGCATACACGTCGGTGCGCTTGCTCAGCGCGTAGTCGGCCATCAGCGTCACCTGGTGCCATTTCGGCCGGTGGCTGCCGGTTGCGTCGTCGTAGCGGCCTTCGGTGAACGTGTAGGCGCCCGCGAACGAGACCGCCGGTGTCAGCGCATAGCGCGCGTTGATCTCGTAGTTGTCGAAGCGCAGCGCGTTCAGCGCGCCGGGCAGCGACGACGCGGCCGTTTCGTCGAACATCGAATGCGTCCAAAGCGCGCCGACCGTCAGCCGGTCGAACGCATAGCTGCCGCCGGCGCCCATCACGCGCTGGCGTACCGCCGGGAAGTTCGGCGCGTCGTTCGTCGACAGCGCCCCACCGTCCGTCAACCCACCGCGGTTGAGCTGCAGGTACGCGGCGCCGAGGCTGACCGGCCCGTTCGCATACGACACGCCCGCGCTGTACGCACGGTTGTTCGCGAAGCTGCCGGCCGCGTTGCTGAACCCGTACAGGCCGCCGAACTGCCAGCCGGCGAGCGTCGGGCTCGTGTATTTCACCGCGTTGTCGATGTAGAACGAATCGTCGATGTTGTCGTTGTCGAACGGATGCGATGCGAGGTTGTTGCCGTCGCCGTTGTTTGCCATTGCCAGCGGGCCGAGATAGTCGACCACGGAGTCGTATTGCCGGCCGAGCGTCAGCGCGCCGTATTGGTCGCTTTGCAGGCCGACGTACGCGCGGCGGCCGAACATCGAGTTTCGGTAGGACTGCGTGCCGTTGTTCAGGTTGAAACCGTTCTCGAGGCGGAACAGCGCATGCAGGCCACCGCCGAGATCTTCGCTGCCGCTCAGCCCGAAGACCGTATTCGACAGCAGGCCACTGCCTTGCTGCCATACGCTCTTGCCCGACTGGTTGTTCGTATAGGCGATACCGGCATCCAGCATCCCGTAGAGCGTGACGCTGCTTTGCGCATGCGCGGCGGCGCTGAAGAACGCGACAGAGAGGGTACCGACGACTGCTTTTTTCATTGTTTGTGCTTCCTGGGAAAGGCCCGTAACGACGGGAACGACGATCCGACGCGCGCGTCGGCCGCGAACGCGCGCGGTTCGTGAAGAACCGCGTGCGTTCGTGCCGGCTGCGTGCGTTCGGATCGATGAAAGGGTGGCGTCGCGCGGCCGAAATGGCTGCCGGCTAGTGCTGCAACAAGCGGATCGTGCCGAACTCGGCGGCCGGCAGCAGGCGGAGGATCGCCATGATGGCCGGCGACGCCTGCGACCGCGCGACTTCCAGTTCGATGCACGCGCGCCCGGTGCGCTTGTCGATCGCGGCCGTGTAGAAATTGAGCGCGGCGCCGACAGCCTGATGCAACAGGCGCCGCACGACGGCGAGATTGTCCGATTCGACGCGGATCGACAGCAGCACGAGGTCGTCCGCGGGGCACCGGCGCCGCGAACGAACGGGCGGCAGATCGCGTGAAGCAGCGGATTCGGTTCTGGTCGGTTTCATGCGTTCATCCCCGGGTCGCATCGTGCTCCGCACCGCGGAGATCTCGTGTTGGACATGGCGCTCATTCTAGGAATCGCCGTGACGATACGGTGTATAGACTCGAACCGGCCGTGAAAAGAACGCATAAAAACACCGCGCCAACCGGTTTCTGTCTTTACAGCTTTTTTATTCCCCGTAAGGAAATTGAACACCGCTTTGATACGCGGATTTCTACACTGTCGCATCCCATTCGCCAGATGAGCATGGGGGCGTCATCCGGGCCCGCGCCGACACGGCAAGGGTCGATACGCCGACGATCGCGTGGATATTCCGCGCATACGAACAAAAAGGGGAAAGCCATGTTGTGGATCACCGGCGCGTTATCGATCGCGCTCTTTATCTATCTGTTTCATGCATTGATCAAGCCCGAGCGGTATTGATCGGCGCGATTCAACAGGAATTCGAAAATATCGGTGAATGTCATGAGCGATCTGCTTTTCGTATTGTTCACGCTTGCGTTTTTTGCACTGACGGCCGGTTTCATCACCGGCCTCGACCGGATCTGAGCGAGCGTCGACATGTTTAACAACTTCATTCAATTCGCGATCGTTCTCGCGATCATGCTGGCGCTGGTGCCCGTCGTCGGGAAATGGCTTGCGCACGCCTTTACGAGCCCGCGCCACGCGTGGGTCGAACGCCGCACCTATGCGCTGCTCGGCGTGAATCCCGACGAAGCGATGCCGTGGCAGCGTTACGGGATGGTGCTGCTGCTCAGTAATGCCGGGATGATGCTGCTCGGCTATCTGCTGCTGCGCATCCAGGACGCGCTGCCGTTCGATGCGCTGCAGCGCGCCGCGCAAAGCCCCGACCTCGCGTTCAACACGGCCGCGTCGTTCATCACGAACACGAACTGGCAGGCGTATGCGGGCGAGAGCAGCCTGTCGAACTTCTCGCAGATGGCCGTCATCACGTTCCTGATGATGGTCAGCGCCGCAACCGGCATCGCGGCCGCGGGCGGCTTCATCCGCGGGTTGAGCCGCAAGAGCGCGGCCGACATCGGCAACTACTGGGTCGATTTCACGCGCGTGACCTATCGCGTGCTGCTGCCGCTCAGCTTCGCGATGGCGCTCGTGTACGTGTGGCAGGGCATGCCGCAGACGCTCGCGTCCGACGCGTGGGCGACCACGCTCGAAGGCGCGCGCCAGCAGATCGTGATGGGGCCTGTCGCGAGCCTCGAATCGATCAAGCACATCGGCACGAACGGCGGCGGCTTCTTCAGCATGAACGCCGCGCATCCGTTCGAGAACCCGACGCCGCTCACCAACACGTTGCACATGCTGTCGATGCTGCTGATTCCGTCCGCGCTGACCTATACGCTCGGCACGATGATCGGCCGGCGCCGCCAGGGCCGGGTGATCCTCGGCGCGTTCGTCGTGATGTTCGTCGGCTTCCTGGCCGTGATCTATCAGGCCGAGCAGCACGGCAACCCACTGCTGACCGGGCTCGGCGTCGACCAGCAGATGAGCGCCGTGCAGCCGGGCGGCAACATGGAAGGCAAGGAGATGCGCTTCGGCATCGCGCAGACGAGCCTGTTCGCGACCGTCACGACGGCGGCGACCACCGGCTCGGTCGACGCGATGCACGACTCGCTGACGCCGCTCGGCGGACTCGTGCCGATCGCGCAGATGATGCTGAACAACGTGTTCGGCGGCGACGGCGTCGGGCTGATCAACCTGTTCACGTTCGCGATCCTCACGGTGTTCCTCGTCGGGATGATGATCGGCCGCACGCCGGAATTCCTCGGCAAGAAGATCGAGGCGCGCGAGATGAAGCTCGTGATGCTCGCGGTGCTCGCGCATCCGTTCAGCATCCTCGGCTTCACCGCGCTGGCCGCGATGCTGCATTCGACGCTGGACAGCCTCGCGAACCTCGGGCCGCACGGCTTCAGCGAAGTGCTGTACGCGTACACGTCGGGCACGGCCAACAACGGCTCCGCGTTCGCGGGCCTGAATGCGAACACGCCGTTCTTCAACACGACGATCGGCTTCGCGATGCTGATCGGCCGCTACCTGACGCTGCTGCCGATGCTCGCGGTCGCGGGCAGCCTCGCCGCGAAGAAGAGCGTGCCCGAAAGCGCCGGCACGCTGTCGACGTCGACGGGCCTGTTCGCCGGCCTGCTGATCTTCGTGATCCTCGTCGTCGGCGGTCTCACGTTCCTGCCCGCGCTCGCGCTTGGCCCGGTCGTCGAGCACCTGCTGATGTCGGGCGGCCAACTGTTCTGAGGGAAACATCATGATTCAACGCAATCACCAGGCAGCGGCCGTCGCCGCGCCGGCACCCGGTTCTTCGTTCGGCGCGGCGACGCGCGGCCTCGTGCGGCCCGTGATCGCATCGTCGGTGCTGTTCATGCTCGCGACGGGCATCGCGTATCCGCTGCTCACCACGGGTGTCGCGAACGTGCTGTTCCCGGCGCAGGCGCGTGGCAGTCTCGTCGAGCGCAACGGCACGACGATCGGCTCGGCGGTGATCGGGCAGCACTTCACGCGCGCCGGCTACTTCCATTCGCGTCCGAGTGCGACGGTCGGCGCCGATCCGGCCGATCCGTCGAAGACGGTCGACCAGCCGTACAACGCGGCCGGCAGCGGCGCGAGCAACCAGGGCGCGACCAGCAAGAAGCTGCTCGCGGACATCGCGCAGCGCGTGCGTGCGTACCGCCACGAGAACGCGCTCGCCGACGGCACGCCGGTGCCGGCGGATGCCGTCACCGCGTCCGCGTCGGGGCTCGATCCGGAGATCTCGGTCGCGAACGCGCGGCTGCAGGCGGCGCGGGTCGCCCATGCGCGCGGCGTCGATGCCGTGCAGGTCGCGGCGCTGGTCGACCGTATCGCATCGCCGCGCCAACTGGGCGTGCTCGGCGAACCGCGCGTGCGCGTGCTCGACCTGAATCTCGCGCTCGACCGCGCATTCGGCGCTCGGAAAGAGCAGGAATAACGGAGTCATTCATGTCCCATATCGAAACCCCGATCAACCCCGCGGCCATGCCGATCGGCGGCATGCCGCCGATGCGCTGGACGGCCGTGCTGCGCGAGGCGTTCCGCAAGCTCGCACCGCGCGTGCAGTTGAAGAACCCGGTGATGTTCGTCGTCTATCTCGGCAGCATCGTCACGACCGTGCTGTGGCTGCAGGCGCTGACCGGCGCCGCCGACGCGCCGGCCGGCTTCATCTTCGCGGTCGCGTGCTGGCTGTGGTTCACCGTGCTGTTCGCGAACGCGGCCGAGGCGCTGGCCGAAGGGCGCGGCAAGGCGCAGGCCGATGCGCTGCGCGCGGCGCGCAAGCGCGTGTACGCGAAGGTGCTCGACGAGCCGAAGCAATACGGCAGCACCAGCCATCGCGTGCCGAGCGACGAACTCGCCGCCGGCAGCATCGTGCTCGTCGAGGCCGGCGACACGATTCCGGCTGACGGCGAAGTGATCGACGGCGTCGCGTCGGTCGACGAATCGGCGATCACCGGCGAATCGGCGCCGGTGATCCGCGAATCGGGCGGCGATTTCTCGTCGGTGACGGGCGGCACGCGCGTGCTGTCCGACTGGATCGTCGTGAAGATCACCGCGCAACCCGGCGAAGCGTTTCTCGACCGGATGATCGCGATGGTCGAAGGCGCGAAACGCGGCAAGACGCCGAACGAGATCGCGCTGACGATCCTGCTCGTCGCGCTGACGATCATCTTCCTGCTCGTGTGCGTGACGCTGCTGCCGTTCTCGCAATTCAGCGTGCTGCTGAACGCATCGGGTGCGGCCGTGAGCCTGACCGTGCTGATCGCGCTGCTCGTTTGCCTGATCCCGACGACGATCGGCGCGCTGCTGTCGGCGATCGGCATCGCCGGGATGAGCCGCATGATGCGTGCGAACGTGCTCGCGACGTCGGGCCGCGCGATCGAGGCGGCCGGCGACGTCGACGTGCTGCTGCTCGACAAGACCGGCACGATCACGCTCGGCAACCGCGAGGCCGTGCAGTTCCGGCCGGCGCCCGGCGTGGACGAGCGCGCGCTGGCCGAGGCCGCGCAACTGTCGTCGCTGGCCGACGAGACACCCGAAGGGCGCTCGATCGTCGCGCTCGCGAAGCAGCGCTTTTCGCTGGAGGTAGCCGCAATCGATGGCGGCATCGCGGTGCCGTTCAGCGCACGTACGCGGATGAGCGGCCTCGATATCGGCGAGCGGCAGGTGCGCAAGGGCGCGGCGTCGGCGATCCGCGCGCACGTCGATGCGCTCGGCGGCGCGTTTCCGCATGCGGTCGAGACGGCCGTCAACGACATCGCGCGGCGCGGCGGCACGCCGCTCGTCGTTGCCGACGGCTTGCGCGTGCTGGGCACGATCGAGCTGAAGGACATCGTCAAGCACGGGATCGGCGCGCGCTTCGCCGAGTTGCGCAAGGTCGGCGTGAAGACCGTGATGATCACCGGCGACAACCGGCTGACCGCTGCCGCGATCGCGGCGGAAGCCGGTGTCGACGACTACCTTGCCGAAGCGACGCCCGAGGACAAGCTGCGGCTGATCCGCGAGCACCAGGCGAAGGGCCATCTCGTCGCGATGACGGGCGACGGCACCAACGACGCGCCCGCGCTCGCGCAGGCCGACGTGGCCGTCGCGATGCACAGCGGCACGCAGGCGGCGAAGGAGGCGGCCAACATGGTCGACCTCGACAGCAACCCGACGAAGCTGATGCAGGTGGTCGAAGTCGGCAAGCAGATGATCATGACGCGCGGCGCGCTGACCACGTTCAGCGTCGCCAACGATCTCGCGAAGTACTTCGCGATCATCCCGGCCGCGTTCGTCGCGACGTATCCGGCGCTCGGCGCGCTGAACGTGATGGGGCTGCACAGCCCGACGTCGGCGATCCTGTCGGCGGTGATCTTCAATGCGCTGATCATCGTCGCGCTGATTCCGCTCGCGCTGAAGGGCGTGAAGTATCGCGCGGAGCCGGCCGGGAAGCTGCTCGCGCGCAACCTGCTGATCTACGGCGTGGGCGGAATCGTCGCACCGTTCATCGGCATCAAGCTGATCGACATGCTGTTGACGCCGTTTATCTGACCGAACGCGCCGTCGCGGCCCCGCTCACGCCTTCGCGGCGTGCGCGGGGCCGTTCGGCGTTTCAATTGCCGGAAGCGATCATGGATGCGAATGTGGACGTGAACGAAGCGAATCGACGGGCGAGGGTGCCGCTGGAAACCGCGTCGGGCCGCGACCGCTGGCGGCGTGTGCTGCGTGCGTGCGCTGGGGTGGCCGACCACATCGCGGGCGCCGGGCCCGATACGCGGCCGGGGCTGGCCGTGCGCGAAGCACGCCCGCGCACGCGCGTGTGGGCGTCGCAGTACGCGGCGCCGCTGCTGTGGGCCACGCTCGTCTGCGCGCTGGCGACGCTCGCGGCGAGCGCGCTGCTGCGTGTGTTCGACCTGTCGAACGTCGTGATGCTGTTCCTGATGACCGTCGTGCTGATCGCGTTGCGGCTCGGCCGGCTGGCCGGCGCGTGGGCCGCATTCGTCTGCGTCGGCTGCTTCGACTTCTTCTTCGTCGAGCCGCGATTGTCGTTCGCGGTGTCCGATACGCAGTACGTGTTCACGTTCGCGCTGATGCTGGCCGTCGCGCTCGCGATCGGCCAGCTCGCGGCGCGCCTGCGCGCGGAGGCGCGCGCCGCGCGTGCGAACGAGAAGCGCTCGGCCGCGCTCGCGCGGGTCGCGCACGATCTGTCGGCCGCGATCGAGACCGAGCAGATCGCATCGATCTGCACCGGCACGATTGCGCCGCTGCTCGGCGTGCGCGTCGCGCTCGTGCTGCCCGACGAGAACGACCGGCTGATGCCGACGCAACACGCAGGCTTCGTGGAAACGCCGATCGCGCGCTGGGCGTACGAGCACGCGCGCGGCGCCGGGTGCGGGATCGCGCCGTTCGAGCGCGCGGCCGCGCAGTATCTGCCGCTGAAGGCGCCGATGCGCGTGCGCGGCGTGCTCGTGCTGTTCGGCGACGCGCAGCCGGTGCCGACGGACCCCGACGATCGCCGCCTGATCGACGCGCTGTGCTCGTCGATCGCGATGGCGCTCGAACGCGTGCACTACGTCGACGTCGCGCAGCACACGCTCGTCCGGATCGAAGGCGAGCGGTTGCGCAATGCGCTGCTGGCCGCCGTGTCGCACGACCTGAAGACGCCGCTCACCGCGATTCGCGGGCTCGCCGAGACGCTGGAGCGGCCGGAACGTCTGGCGGACGGGCAGCCGGCGGCGCTCGCGCACGGCATCCGCAATCAGGCCGAGGCCCTGCACGGGCTCGTCGTGAACCTGCTCGACCTCGCGCGGATGCAGAGCGAAGGCGTGCGGCTCAATCGCGAGTGGCACATGCTCGACGAGATCGTCGGCAGCGCGCTCGCGCATTCGGCCGGCGTGCTGGCCGGCCGTGACGTGAGCGCCGACTTGCCCGCCGACCTGCCGCTGATCGACGTCGACGCGCTGCTGATCGAGCGCGTGCTGATGAACCTGCTCGACAACGCCGCGAAGTACGCGGGCGCGGACGCGGCCGTGGCGGTGCGCGCGCGCGTGTTCGGCGAAACGCTCTATGTGTTCGTCGAGGACGACGGGCCCGGCTTCGTCGCGCGCAACACCGAGCCGCTGTTCGAGCCGTTCGAGCGCGAACGCAAGGAATCGTCGATCAGCGGCGTGGGGCTCGGGCTCGCACTGTGCCGCAGCATCGTCAACGCGCACGGCGGTTCGATCCGCGCGGTGCCGCTCGATCCGCACGGCGCGCGGTTCGAGATTCGACTGCCATTGGGCGCGCCGCCCGACATCGAACACGAGAGCCGGACATGATCAGATCGCGCGTACTTATCGTTGAAGACGAAGCGGATATTCGCCGTTTCGTCCGGATGGCGCTGGAACAGGAAGGGCTCGACACCTGCGAGGCGTCGACGGCCCGCGAGGCGCGGATGTATGCGTCGAGCAGCAAGCCCGATCTCGTGATCGTCGATCTCGGGTTGCCGGACGACGACGGCAAGACGTTCATCCGCGAACTGCGCGAGTGGTCGACGGTGCCCGTGATCGTGCTGTCGGCGCGGCAGCAGGAAGTGGAGAAGGTCGCGGCGCTCGACGCGGGCGCGGACGATTACCTCGCGAAGCCGTTCGGCGTGCCCGAACTGCTCGCGCGTGCGCGTGCGCTGTTGCGGCGCGCGGCGTTCGTGCAGGCCGACGGGCAAGCGTCGTCGGTCGTGCGGTTCGGCGACGTGACGGTCGATCTCGGCCGGCATGAAGTCGTGCGCGGTGGCGAGCCCGTCCATCTGACGCGCCTCGAATTCCGGCTGCTCGCCGCGCTGATCCGCGCGCGCGGCGGCGTGATTGCCGCGCGACAACTGCTGGCCGAGGTCTGGGGCATTCACGACGCGGATCGCGCGCACTACGTGCGCGTGTACATGACGAACCTGCGGCAGAAGCTCGAACCCGTTCCGGCGAGGCCACGGCACCTGCTGACGGAACTGCAGTTCGGCTACCGGCTGGTCGGACTGGAAACCGTCGGCGCGGCTCGCGAGGTCTAGACAGGTGGCGCGTCCCCTTTGGCCGCTCCCGGACGCGTCAAGAAAGCCGGAATTCAGCATCGCGTAACCAATAGGTAATTGAAAATTAAGGAAAATTGCGTTCGATGGCCATAATCATCCGACAATTAGAGATAAACACGGATTGCTGGCGATACCTGTGAAAAGGCAAAGTTGTATGTACAACTTGGGGCGTCGCCTGGCAGGGCGATTCCCGGGTTGGAAGGGGTCGCGGCGGAGTTCGCCGTGCCGGCAGCGCCGGTACGGGCCGCCCGGCGGGACCCCTGCCCAGTTCGCCTCTGACAGGAACACCATGAAGAAACTCGCGCTCAGTATTGCCCTTGCCTGCATCGCGGTCGGTGCCCACGCCAAGGATTGGTCGACGATCCGGTTCGGCGTCGACGCCAGCTATCCGCCGTTCGAATCGAAGGACGCAAGCGGCAAGGTCGTCGGCTTCGACGTCGATCTCGGCAACGAGATCTGCGCTCGCCTGAAGGCGAAATGCGTGTGGATCGAGAACGACTTCGACGGGATGATTCCGGCGCTGAAGGCGAAGAAGTTCGACGGCGTGCTGTCGTCGATGTCGATGACGCCGGCGCGCGCCGAGCAGATCGCGTTCTCCGACAAGCTGTTCAACACGCCGACGCGCCTCGTCGCGAAGAAAGGCGCGAACCTGCAGCCGACGGCCGAATCGCTGAAGGGCAAGTCGGTCGGCGTCGAGCAGGGCACCATTCAGGAAACCTACGCGAAGGCGTACTGGGCGCCGAAGGGCGTGCAGGTCGTGCCTTATCAGAACCAGGACGGCGTGTACCAGGACCTGATGTCCGGCCGCCTCGACGCGGCGCTGCAGGACGCGGTTCAGGCCGACATCGGCTTCCTGAAGACGCCGCGCGGCGCGAACTTCGATTTCGCCGGCAAGGATATCGACGATCCGAAGACGCTCGGCAACGGCGCGGGTATCGGCCTGCGCAAGGACGACGCCGACCTGAAGGCGAAGATCGACCACGCGATCGCCGACATCATCAAGGACGGCACGTACAAGAAGCTCGAGAAGAAATACTTCGCGTTCGACGTCTACGGCGGCTGAACGTCCATGCGGCGCGCATCGGCTGCGGTGCGCGCCGCGTCTGTTGCCGGGCGCCGCCCGCGTCACGGGATGCGTCGGGCTTGATGAGCAGGTTGCATCAGGTAGTGCGTAGATATCGTTTGATGCGCGGTTAATGGCTATTAACAATCCAGCCACATCGTTCTGGATCCCTTATATGATCTTCCAAGGATTTGGCCCGCTGCTGTGGGCCGGCACGGTCGAGACCGTGAAGCTCGCGGTGCTGTCGCTTGCCGCGTCGCTCGTGCTGGGGCTCGCCGGCGCGGGCGCGAAACTGTCGACCAACCGTGTGCTCAAGTCGATCGGCACCTTCTATACGACGCTGATCCGCGCGGTGCCGGACCTCGTGCTGATGCTGCTGCTGTTCTACGGGATCCAGATCCTGCTGAACAACGCGACCGACCTGATCGGCTGGGACCAGATCGACATCGACCCGTTCGTGGCCGGCGTCGTGACGCTCGGCTTCATCTACGGCGCGTATTTCACCGAGACGTTCCGCGGCGCGTTCCTCGCGGTGCCGCGCGGCCAGCTCGAAGCAGGCTTCGCGTACGGAATGGGCGGCTGGCGCGTGTTTCGCCGCATCCTGTTCCCGCAGATGATGCGCTTCGCGCTGCCCGGCATCGGCAACAACTGGCAGGTGCTCGTGAAAGCCACCGCGCTCGTGTCGATCATCGGCTTGGCCGACGTGGTCAAGGCGTCGCAGGACGCGGGCAAGAGCACGCTCGATTTCTTTTTCTTCACGCTGGCCGCGGGCGCGATCTACCTCGCGATCACGACGGTATCCAACGTCGTGCTGCACCACCTCGAGAAGCGCTATTCCGTCGGCGTCCGGAGGCTCGCACTGTGATCGAACTCGTCAGCCAGTACTGGCAAAGCTATCTGTACACCGACGGCTACCGCTTCAGCGGCCTCGCGATCACGCTGTGGCTGCTGGTCGTGTCGATCGCGCTCGGTTTCGCGCTCGCCGTGCCGCTCGCGATCGCGCGCGCATCGTCGAACCGCTGGATTTCGGGCCCCGTGTGGCTCTATACGTATGTGTTCCGCGGCACGCCGCTCTACGTGCAGCTGCTGATGTGCTACACGGGCATCTACAGCCTTCAGGTCGTGCACAACCACGTGCTGCTCGATACGTTCTTCCGCAACGCGATGAACTGCACGCTGCTCGCGTTCGTGCTGAACGAATGCGCGTATGCGACGGAGATCTTCGCGGGCGCGATCAAGGCCACGTCGGCCGGCGAGATCGAGGCCGGGCTCGCGTACGGGATGTCGCGCTTCAAGCTCTATACGCGGATCATCGTGCCTTCCGCGCTGCGCCGCTCGCTGCCGAGCTACAGCAACGAGGTGATCCTGATGCTGCACGCGACCACGCTCGCGTTCACCGCGACCGTGCCCGACATCCTGAAGGTCACGCGCGACGTCAATTCGGCGACGTACATGTCGTTCCAGGCCTACGGCATCGCAGCCGTGCTGTACGCCGCCGTCGTGTTCGCGCTCATCTGGGCGTTCCGCAAGCTCGAGACGCGCTGGCTCGCGTACCTCTCGCCGCGCGGCCACTAATGCATTCGCAAGGAAGGACCAAGCATGTACAAGCTCACCGTTGACAACCTGCACAAGAAATTCGGCGACAACGAGGTGTTGAAGGGCGTGTCGATGAAGGCGAAGGCCGGCGACGTGATCAGCATCATCGGCTCGAGCGGCTCCGGCAAGAGCACGTTCCTGCGCTGCATCAACTTCCTCGAGCAGCCGTGCTCGGGGCAGATCACGATCGGCAGCGAGCCGATCCAGACCACGCGCGATCGCAACGGGGCGCTGCGCGTGGCCGACCAGAAGCAGCTTCAGCGGATGCGTACGAAGCTGTCGATGGTGTTCCAGCACTTCAACCTGTGGGCGCACATGACGGTGCTGGAGAACGTGATCGAGGCGCCGATGGCCGTGCTCGGGATCGGCAAGGACGAAGCGATCGCGCGGGCCCGCAAGTATCTGGAGAAGGTCGGCCTCGCGCCGCGCGTCGAGGGCATGTATCCGTCGCACCTGTCGGGCGGCCAGCAGCAGCGTGTCGCGATCGCGCGCGCGCTCGCGATGGAGCCGGAAGTGATGCTGTTCGACGAGCCGACGTCGGCGCTCGATCCGGAACTCGTCGGCGAGGTGCTGAAGGTGATGCAGAAGCTCGCCGAGGAGGGCCGCACGATGGTCGTCGTCACGCACGAGATGGGCTTCGCCCGCAACGTGTCGAATCACGTGATCTTCCTGCATCAGGGGAAGATCGAGGAGGAAGGGAATCCGCAGGAGATTCTCGTGAATCCGAAGAGCGAACGGCTCGGGCAGTTCTTGTCGGGTCGGTTGAAGTAGGCAGCGTTGCGCATCGCTCGTGACATCGCCCGTGAAGCTGCAATGGCGTCACGGGCGATGCGGAGATTGAAGTACGCTTACAGTTGCGCGAGCGCGTCCGTCAAAGGCCGCTGCGCGACACGCATGAGCGGTAACCCGCATGGCTTCGCGCCGTCGCAAACTGGAACGCAAAATGCTTGTCAGGCTTGATCCTTTCGATGAAGGAGCACCACGATGAGCACACCGACCGCCACCGCCTTTTCCCACGTGAAGCCGCACGAAACCGCGTATCAAGGCGAGGGCCTGCGCGACTTCTTCCTGTATCGCGATCTCGGCATCGCGGCCGCGACGAACGGCAAGGTGGTCGCGCAACTCGTCAGGGCGAATCATGCACCGACGGCGGGCACCGGCTGGCACCGTCACGAGGCCGAGTTCCATATCGTGTTCATGCTGAAGGGTTGGGCGCGTTTCATGTACGGCGAGCAGGAAACGCTGGTGTCCGCCGGAGACTGCGTGCATCAGGCTCCAGGGATCGTTCATTACCTGTTCGACTACTCGCCGGACATGGAGTATCTGGAGATCGTCGGGCCCGCCGATTTCAAGTCGATCGACGTCGAAGGGCCGTGCGCCGTGCCCGCGCCGACGCCGTGGGGAGAGACGGGCGCGTAGCTGCCCGGTTTCCCGACGCGCGCATGCGCCGACCGACGTGCACCGTGCGCACGTTCGCGACAAACCGCCTTCGGGCGGTTTTTTGTTGATCCTTCCCGGAATTTTCCGCTTGCTCCGCCGACACCGGCGGCTTGCTTTCCCCTTCGATCCGATCATTCGAATTCCGTAGGATCGCGAAGCTGAAGATCCGGAAAGAAAGGAAAGATATTCGTCAGCTTCGCGTGACGGATTGTTACGCGGTGTCAAAGATCGTCAATTGCGGGCTGCGCGGTGCACGGCCTGTCGACGGCCGGCGTTAAGGAGGTACCAGCCGGATCACCGGCTGCTCTACCCGGGAGAAATCCATGAAGCGCATCGCGAAGATCCTGACGGCCACCGCAGTGGCTTGCGCCGTTCTCGCTCCGGCGCTTGCCGAAGCCCATTCGCACCGTGTGTGCCACTACGACCATCACCACCATCGCGTGTGCCGCTGGGTGCGGTAACCGGGATTTCCCTCGGGTACGCCCGAGACGCATTGATCATTCAGGCAAATCAGGAGAGGAATATGAAAAAGACGATGTTGATCGCCGCGCTGGTCGCCGGCATGGGTGTGTCGATCGGTGCGTTCGCGCAGGTTCCGGCCAGCGCGCCGGCCGGCACGACCGGTCTGTGCAAGGACGGTTCGTTCTACTCGGGCGCATCGAAGAAGGGCGCGTGTGCGGGCCATAAGGGCGTGAAGACCTGGTACGGCGCATCGTCGGCGGCAGCAGCCAGCGCGCCGGCCGCGATGGCGCCGGCAACGGCGGCTTCCGCTGCCGCTGCGTCCGGTGCCGCGCCCGCGAAGAGCGCCTCCGCGACGACCGCCGCTGCTGCGCCGGGCGGTGGCGCGGGCAAGGTGTGGGCCAACGACAGCACGAAGGTCTATCACTGCTCGACCGACAAGTACTACGGCAAGACGAAGCACGGCAGCTACATGTCGGAAGCGGATGCGAAGGCGAAGGGCTTCCATGCGTCGCACGGCAAGGCCTGTTCGTAACGCAAGCCGGGCGCGCGGGTTCATTCGCTCGCGCGTCGCCTGAAGGCTGCTGGAAATCACGCCCCGCCATCCCGGCGGGGCGATTCATTTGCGACGCCAGTCGTTGCGTCGTTGCCCGGATTCAGTGGGCGTGATGCGATGAGGGTTCGACGGTCCCCGCATCGTGTTCGGTTGCGCGCGCATCGAGCAGCGCGCGCAGCGTGACGTAGTGCGTGCCGTTCGCATTGCCTTCCGCATCCGCGGTGCGATCGTACGGTTCGTTGTCGTGGATCGTCGCGCGCACGATCGGATAGATCTGCGTTTCCCATCGGCTGCCGTTGAACACGCCGTAATGGCCCGCGCCCGTCTGCACATGGTGCGTCTTCAGATACGGCGGCAACCCCGAACACAGCTCCTGCGCGGCCACCGTCTGGCCCACCGCGCAGATATCGTCCTTCTCGCCTTCGATCGTCAGCAGCGCGGTGCGGTGAATCGCCGCCGGTTCGACGAGCCTGTCGCCCACCGTCAGTTCGCCGCGCGCGAGCGCGTATTGCTGGAACACCTTCTCGACCGTCTCCAGATAGAACTCCGCGGTGAGGTCGGCCGTCGCGAAGTATTCGTCGTAGAAGTGCCGCAGCGTGTCGGCTTTCGCGGGGTCGCCTTTCGCGCGCTCGTAATACAGGTCGGCGAACGACGCCGCATGCCGGTCGGGGTTCATCGACATGAACGCGCCGACCTGCACGAAGCCCGGATACACGCACCGCTGCGCACCGACGAAACCCGCCGGCACCACACTGATCAGGTTCTTCGCGAACCACTCGATCGGCTGGCTCGTGGCGAGCGCGTTGACCTTCGTGGGATTCACGCGGCAGTCGATCGGGCCCGCCATCAGCGTCAGGCTCGCGGGCTGCGCCGGATCGCCGCCGGCCGCCATCAGCGCGACCGCCGCGAGCGCGGCGACGGTCGGCTGGCAGATCGCAAGCACATGCGTGTCCGGGCCGATCTGGCGAATGAAGTCGATCACGTGCGTGACGTATTCGTCGAAACCGAAGCGCCCGGCCGTCAGCGGGATGTCGCGCGGGTTGTGCCAGTCGGTGATGTACACGTCGTGGTCGGCCAGCATCGTGTGCACCGTGCCGCGCAGCAGCGTCGCGAAATGCCCGGACATCGGCGCGACGATCAGCACGCGCGGCTGTCGCGCGACCGGCCGCGCCTTGCGGAAATGCAGCAGCGTGCCGAACGGCGTGGCCGCTGCCGCTTCCTCGACGATCGGCACCGTTTCCCCGTCGACGGCGATCGACGCGATCCCGAACGGCGGACGCCGATGCGAGAACGCGCAGCATTCGAGCAGTTCGCACAGTGCGTCGAGCATGCGGCCCGTCGGCGTTGACGTAGATGGGGGCCACAGCGACATCGTCGCGCGCGTGGTCGCAGCCCATGCGCGCGCCGGCCGCAGGCATTCGGCAGACCATTGGTAAAACGGGTAGGCAAGCAGGTTCATGGCCATCGCTCGTTGCGCTGCGTTGCATTGAACGAGGCAAGGCGTGTGCCAGCACGTAGCTGGCACGCGCGTTGCACGCAGTTCGGGAGTGCAGCGGTTCAGGCGGCACGCGACGACCGGCAGCCGAACGCGACGCGTTGCCGCGCCGGTCTCGCGAGCGGCCCGTGCCGCGACGCGGTGCGGCGCTGCGCCAGTTCGGCGAATGCGTCGCACAGGCGTGGTGCGGGTGACGGGTGCGGCGTCCGCTTTCGGTGCAGGGGCACGAACGGCTTTCAGCAGGGGAGCGACATGGAATCAACCGAACTGACGACGCTGACCATCAGCAGCCGCAATTACTCGTCGTGGTCGATGCGCGGCTGGCTGCTCACGAAGCTCAGCGGGCTTCCGTTCGAGACCGTCAGCGTGCCGATCGATGCCGCGTCGCGCGCGGAGCTGCTGCTGCTGTCGCCGTCGATTCTCGTGCCATGCCTGACGCACGACGGCAACAAGGTGTGGGATACCCTCGCGATCGCCGAATACCTGAACGAAATCCGGCCGCAGGCGCGGCTGCTGCCTGAAGGCCGGCGTGCGCGCGCGCATTGCCGGTCGATCTGCGGCGAGATGCATTCCGGTTTCAGCGCGCTGCGCTCCGCGCTGCCGATGAACCTGCGCGCGCATTTCCCCGGCTTCCGGATCTGGTCGCGCGCGCAGCACGACATCCAGCGGATCGTGACGATCTGGCACGAGTGTCTGGCCGCGTACGGCGGCCCCTGGCTGTTCGGCGCGGAGATCGGCGTTGCCGACGCGATGTATGCGCCGGTCGTCACGCGCTTCCTGACCTACGACGTGAAGCTGGAACCGGAAATCGCCGAGTACTGCATGCGTGTGCTCGCGCATCCGTTCGTCGCCGAGTGGATCGACGCGGCGAAGGCGGAGCAGGAAGACATCGACGAACTCGACATGGAGTTTTGATGCGCGCGATCGCGGCGTGCTTTCAATTGCAATACACGCGCAAGCATCGAAATTGACTTCCCGATGCAGCCGCGCGATCCGCAAACGTTTTACCTTGATTTCGCGCAGAAACGAGTGCGAATTCCCTAAAGGATGTTGAGCCCGATGACGTAAACGAGTCACGGGGACGACTCGCGACACGCATGCTTTCGACGTGCGGCGCGCAGTCTGCAATATTCAGCGCAGCAGGGGAATCGACGTGAATCGTCAGCAATCGTGGACGCGTACAGCGGCGCCCGGAGAAATCATTTACTCGGAGGGCTTCGCGGGCGAGCCCGTGATCTTTCTGATCACCGACGGCAAGGTCGAGCTGTCCACGCGGTGCGACGACAAGCGCGTCATCGTCGCGACGCTCGGCCGCGGCGAGTTCTTCGGCGAATCGGCGCTGCTCGCCGCCGAGCCGCGTGCCCATACCGCGAAGGCGCTTTCATTCTGTCAGCTCACGGTCGTGCCGGCCGGCATGCTCGATGAAGAAATCGAGCGCGTGTCGGCGCTGCTGCGCCATATCGTGCGAACGATGATCCGGCGCGTGAAGCGCAAGGACGACCAGCTCGCGACCTACACGCACGCGGACTTCATGCCCGGCGTGCTGTCGTATGCGCATGTGCTGTCGCTGATGGCCGGCGCCGATGCGCGCGAATCCGGCGACGGGTGGGCGCGCCGGCCGATGCAGGCCCATGCGACCGAAACCTCGGTGCCGCTCGCCGAAGTGATCCGCAAATGCCGCGCGATTGCCGGCCATTCGCGGCCGCACGTGCTCGCGATGCTGCGGCGCATGGAGAAGCTCAATCTCGTCACGATCGAAGCCGCGCAGGCCGACCACGTCGGCGGTGCAGCCGACTATGCGGCTTCGTCGGATGCGCGCCAGGTCGTCACATTCGATGCCGCGCGCGTGATCGATCGCGCGCAGCAAGTTGCCGATCACGATCTCGACTTGTCGATCAACAGCGAACTCGAGCTCATCGAGCTGGCCGATCTCGAATCGCTGATCGGCGTCGAGAAGACGCTGTTGCTCAACAAGCTGTCGAACGGCGAGATTGCCGACGAGGTGTTCGCGTTCCGCAAATCGAAGGTGCTCAGTTACGTCGAGCAAAAGGGTGTCGCGTACTTTTCGCGGCGCAACGCGCGTCGCGGTGGCGACGTGCGCGCGCTGGAGGATCTCGTATGGGTCGACCAGCGCACGCTGTTCGACGTGATCAGCGCGTTCGATACGTACGATCTCGCGAAGCTGATCGCGAACCTCGACGATCGCGCGGTGGCCGACAAGCTGTTTTCCGTGATGACCGAGGCGCGGCGCAACGAGGTGTCGTGGGTGATGCGCCGCGAGCTCAAGCTCGATCCGATCGAGATCGAGGATATCGAACAGCGCGTGCTGGATGCCGTTCGAGCGGCCAAGGCGCCGGCGACGGGTGCGGCGTCCGTGGCGTCGGATGCGTGACACGGGGAGGCGTATGGATCTGTTGACCTTGGCCGGTGTGGTGCTGGGCGGCGCGGCGATCGTGTTCGGTTTCGCGCTGGAAGGCGGGCATTTCACGATGCTGTTCCAGTTCGAGGCGCTCGTCATCGTGCTCGGCGGCACGCTCGGCGCGGTGATGATCCAGAACACCTCGGCGCGGTTCTTCGACGCGGTAAGGCAGTTGCGGCTTGCGTTCGTGCGCGCGAGAGAGGTCGATCGCAAGCACCTGTTCGACCTGCTCGAATGGGGCGATCGCGCGAAGCTCGACGGGCTGCTCGCGTTCGAATCGATGGACGTGAGCGGCATCCATCCGTTCGCGCGCCGCGGGCTCGAACTGCTGGCGAACGGCGTGTCGACCGCCGTGCTCGAGGATGCACTGCAGCGCGAACTCGACGCATACGAGCGCAGCCGGCTGGCCGCCGTGCGCGTATGGCAGCAGGCCGGCGGTTATGCGCCGACGTTCGGCATTCTCGGATCGGTGCTCGGGCTCGTTCAGGTGACGAGTCATATCCTCGAACCCGCGCAGCTCGGGCCGGGCATCGCGGTTGCGTTCATCGCGACGCTGTACGGGCTGGCGTTTGCGAACCTCGTGTTTCTGCCGCTTTACGGCAAGCTGCGTGCGCAGATCGATAGCGAACTGCGGTTTCGCAAGCTGTATCTCGATGGATTGCTGGCGATCTCGCGCAAGGAGTCGCCGCATACGATCGAAACGCGGCTGACCGGCGATGTGCGTGGGCGTGCGGCCGAGTCGCTCGCGTGATGTGCTGCGTATGCGGTACGACAGACAGGGATCTTCGGTATGACAGCCCGAGCTGACGGTACGACCGCCGCCGATCGCGACCACGACGAACTCGAAGGCACGCAGTCCGGACGCTGGCTGATTTCGTACGCGGATCTCATCACGACGCTGATGGTGCTGTTTCTCGCGCTGTATGTGCTCCAGCTCGCGAAATACAACGCGCTCGACGCGCGATACCAGACGCTCGCGCGACACGCCGGTGGCGCTGCGAATACTGCCAATATCGTCACACCCGAACGCACGCCGGCCTGGCTCGCGTTGCTCGATTCGTTGAAGACGAACGGCCGGATCTCGCTGGTGAAGGCGCCGCACGGCGTCGAGATCGGCATCGACGCGAAGATCCTGTTCAATGTCGGCGATGCGCGCTTGCTGCCCGATTCGTCGCCCGTGCTGAACCAGATCGCGCAGGCACTGAGCGAGCACGCGACCGGCGACATTCTCGTCGAAGGGCATACGGACAACGTGCCGATCGCGAACGCGAAATACGAATCGAACTGGGAGCTTTCGTCGGCGCGCGCGGGAAGCGTCGTGCGCTACCTGACCGAACGCGGTGTGGCACCGCACCGCCTCGCGGCGATCGGGCGGGCCGATACGCAGCCGCTTGTGACGGGTGATGATGCCGCTGCGCGGGCGCGGAATCGGCGCGTGACGATCTTCGTTGCGTATTGATCGGATTACTCACGCTTACCCAAGATTTGAACCTGAGGGAATTTGTCGATGTCGACGGAGAATAATGTGGTGGCAGTTGTAAATCGCACTGGGAAGCGAAGTGTTCGGGCTTTTGCCCAACTGCTGATGCGCGCATTGACAGCCGATTTGTCGCCCAGATTCTTGATCATCCAGACGATTGCCACCACGTTGGTGATCACACTGGTGTGCCATTTCTGGCTGGATCCATGGATGGCAAGTCATGTTACGTACCCGTGGTTGAGCCAGTGGCGCTGGATACCGTTACCGTGGGCTATCGGTTATGTGGCGTTAATCGGAACCATGCGGCATCGATCGCTGATGGCGGTACATGCAAGATTTGGTGATCTGCCGAAGGACGCACCTGATGATCTGAAGCGCAGCCTCAAGAGCCAGGTTGAAAGAAAGCGCACTCTGTATAAGATGATTGGGGAGATATTCGCGGCGATGTCAGTATTTGGAGCCGCGTTTTCTCTGGTGACTTCCTACTATTCGTTCGATACGCGATTCCTGCGGCCGGCTGCCGCAGCGGTCGATGCGGATCTCGCGAGAATTCGGGAATTGACCGAGCAGACATGCCGTCTTGGTGTGACTACGGACGCGTGTACTTCCCGACCGTCGGTGAGCCAGATGGTCAAGATCATCGAGAAAGAAACCGACGTGATTCAGAGGCACGCTGCGGTGACAGCGATGCTGGACCGTTTGCGCCCGGTGCTGTTGACTATTCAGGGAAACGGCCGTGACGAACTGGCGCAACTGCTCGATGAAGTCGATGCCGCGTTCCCGAATGATGTGCTGTTTTCGTTGCTACAGATGACCGCAGCATCGTTTCTAGTTTTGACTGTTACAGTCGCAGTCGGCTTCAAACTTGCCGTCGCCGTGTACGAATACAGGATCACGCCTCAGTCGGCGGGAGACGGTGCCTCGCCTGCAGCTGCACACGACGCTCAACGGCGCGAGAGTGCACCGAATCCAATTGAGCAAAAACGTTAGCTCGAATATCTATCTGACGCCCGCCTGTCAACGACATAACCAATCCCGCATGATCGATATCTGAAATCTGCGATGCGCTTCTGTGCGTGCATGCCGATAACTCAAACTGGCTCAGACCGAGCGGTTACCGAGGGTTCCCATGCATTTCTGGCGCAAGCTTTCCATTCAGAACAAGCTGATTCTCAGCATGACGAGTTGCCTGCTCGTGTTCGTCGCGATTTCGAGCGGGCTGAGCGTCCGTCTGATCGGCAACGCGGTGCGCGATCGCGTCGTCCGCGAAGAGTTGCCGACCGCCGTGAACGGCATCCGCGCCGACGTGCAGCGTCAGATGGCCGGGCCGATCGCCGCGTCGCGCATTCTCGCGCGCGATGCGTTCCTGCTGCAATGGGAAGCCGATGGTGAGCCCGACGCCGGCACGCGCAACTGGATCCAACTCGCGAAGAACGTGAAGGACGAGCAGAAGGCGGCGTCCGTGCAGTGGGTGTCGGTGAAGAGCGGCAACTACTACAACGAAGCCGGCCTGCAGCGGAAGGTTACCGACAAGGATCAGTGGCTGACTAGTTTCCTGTCGTCCGGCAAGGCGTTCGACGTGAACATGGATCGCGAGGTGACCGTCGGCGGCTACATGATGTTCATCAACAGCCGCGTCGAACTCGATGGCATGCCGATCGGCGCGGCGAGCATGAGCCTGTCCGTCGACGCGCTCGCGAAGGGCATCTCGGCATACCGGATTGGCGAGACCGGGTTCGCGTATCTCGTGCGTCCGGACGGCGCGATCATGATGCATCGCGATACGTCGCTGATCGACGGCAAGCATTTCCTGAAGGATCAGCATGGCCTGCCTGACGATGCGTCTTCGACGCTGCTCGCCGGCAAGCCGTATGCGTACCTGAGCTACGACGGCGACGGCGGCGCGCGCTTCATCGCGACGTCGTTCGTTCCGGAGCTGAATGCGTATGTCGTCGTCGAGGTGCCGCAGGCGGAACTGCTCGGGCCGGTGACGCGCGCGATCCGCAGCGCGGCACTGGTCGCGGCCGTGGTGGGGCTGGGTGTCGCGCTGCTCGTGATCTGGCTGGTCGGGCGCGCGATTGCCGCGCCGATCCGGCGTGCGGCGACGTTGCTGTCGGAGATTGCGAGCGGCCAGGGCGATCTGACGCGCCGGATGACGGTCGAGAGCCAGGACGAGATCGGGCAGTTGTCGGATGCGTTCAACCGGTTCGTGTCGTCGCTGTCGACGCTGGTTCACCGGATTCGTGCGGCTTCCGCGTCGATTGCGACAGGGTCGGCGCAGATCGCTTCGGGGAACGCGGATCTGAGCGAACGCACCGAAGGGCAATCGAGCAACCTGGAGCGGACGGCTTCGTCGATGGAAGAGATCACGGCCGTGGTGCGGAACAATACCGAGACGGCGACGACGGCCGCGAAGATGATCAACGGCGCGTCGGATGCGGCGGCGCGCGGCGGGCAGGTGGTGGGTGAAGTTGTGAGCACGATGGAGCAGATCAGCGACGCGTCGCAGCGGATCTCCGAGATCATCGTGATGATCGATAGCATCTCGTTTCAGACGAATATTCTTGCGTTGAATGCCGCGGTTGAGGCGGCGCGGGCCGGGGAGCAGGGGCGTGGGTTTGCGGTAGTGGCTTCGGAGGTGCGGAATCTGGCGCAGCGCAGCGCGCAGGCGGCGAAGGAGATCAAGGCGCTGATCGAACATAGCGCGGGGACGGTGAATACCGGGTCGCGGTTGGTTAGCGAGGCGGGGAAGGTGATGAGGGATGTCGTCTCGCGGGTGCAGGGCGTCAGCGCGATGATGAGTGAGATTGCTGAGGCTAGCCTGGAGCAGAGTGCTGGGATCGACCAGATTGGGGACGCGGTGCAGTCGCTCGATCAGATGACGCAGCAGAATGCGGCTTTGGTCGAGGAAAGTGCGGCGGCCGCCGAGAGCTTGAAACAGCAGGCGGCGGAATTGACCAAACTGGTGTCGGCGTTCAAGGTGGATGAATAAAGTCTGCTTCGCGTTTTAGAATGAGGCGTTTCTGAGGGACGGCTGCCGTGGGTTCACGGCAGCCGTTTTGCATCCGGGCTTGGTTTCGGGACGTCATAGAAGAATGAAAAGCATTTCCAAACTGAAAGTCGGGGTGGGGGCGGTTGTGCTTCTGGCTCTGATCGCTGTTGTCGGGGCGAAGGTCATTACGTCGCCGACCGATTCTTATCTCGCGGATCGGAAGAAGGCTGCCGAGGCAGTTAATGCGGCTCGGATGGAAGATCGGGCGGATCTGGAAAGGAAATACACCGCCGAGTTGAATGCGAAGCTGGTAAAGCTTGTCGGGACGGTCAAGGCGAAAGGGTTTTCCGGGAAGGCCGGAAGTACCGTGCAAAGCGCCGTTCCTGACGACGGGATGACGCCGGGGCCGGACGGGCTGTCCTTCAAGTCGGATGACGGGAAGGTGAATCTTGTTGTTACGACGGTTCCACTTTTGAAGGCTTGGGCGAAGTCGGCGGATGCGGGGCTCAAGGCAACGGATGATGTTGCCGTTATCTTCGATAACGAGACGTTTTATACCGACGTGTTCAGTGATGATGCTGCGGCATTTCGATTTGCCGAGTTGCCGGTGAAGCGGAAGCCGGCTGATGCGGTGGTGAAGGCGTTGCTGCTGGGGGGAAGCCAGGACGGAGTGCCGGAGGGGCCGAATACGCTGGCGGTGGCGGTCAGGCAGGGGGAGCGGGTTTATATCGTCTGGAGGGAGGTAACGATGCCGGCGATTGCTGCTTGTGGTGCGGGGCGGGTGGCGGAGGAGCAGCGGCAGGAATGTTTCGCGAAGCATTTGCCGGTGCAGAAGAGCTATTCGAGGCTTGGGTCAGAGGTGCAGGCGGTAGTGGATAGAGTCGTTCAATAGCTCACAATCGTTTCGACGTCGTTCAGCCGGTTGAGGAATCTACTAGATGCGATTATCGACATCTTTTGATTTGCGGCTCTTTGCATCATGCGAAGGTGATGTCTCGGTGCGTTTCATGACCGGATTCGGTCACAAACGAACGATGAAATTCCTCCTGCGTTGACGCTACAATGTCGCTTTCGCCAAAGAACCGGTCATTTATGACACGGAAAGTTAAATCGTAAGTTTTTGGGGCGGCTTATGCTAATCGCATATTCCGACAGTATTCCATCCGAGCGCCAATGGCGTCCGGTGGAGTTCTGCTATTACGTACGTCACGCTTCGCGGAGGAACAGTGATATCTAATCCGCGTATGGGGCGTATAACGCAAGGGACCGTCTTCTGTGGGGCATATGCAGAAGAGTATCCGGAACGTCCGGTTTGGGGAATTGTGATTACGGCTCGATGCGATACCACACATGAGAAAACTCCAATCGTTAATTACCTCCCCGTCGTTACCGTGGAGGATTGGTTGCAAGCGCATGGTGGGTTGCTGAGCATCGACCGCGAATACGCAGAAACGAGGAATCGATACAAAAATCTCTTGGCGAAGAAGCAGTTGAGCGATAGCCTGTTGGATGTTCACTCGCCGTCACAAGTCGCAGAACTCAACTTTCCTTTCCCAGAAGAGTCGACGGGCCAAAAAGCAGTGAAGGAACGAAAGGACGCTGAAGATGCCCGAGCTATCGCGTCTCGCTTGACTGAGTTTGACGACTGTCTTACGAGCCCGCTCCCAAATCGTAGGGCAATCGGTCCCCTTTTGCCCTCATGTCTCAGGGCGGTTGAAGCCGTGGTCAAAGACCTAGTCAGCCACAAACTTGCGGGATACTACTTTCTTCCAACTCTAGGTGAACTCACCGAGCAGGCGTCGGAAAAAGGATACGTCGTTCTACTTCGAGAAGTTCACCACATTCCTAGGGAAACGGTACGACGTTTGATGTCAGGTGTGACGCAAGATGTATTCGATCCCGCTGTTCAGTCACTGCGCTTCGACTGTTTCGATTTTGCGTACCCGGTCGCAGAACTTCAATCGCCTTGGACTGAGCACTTGATGCAGGTGTTTTGCAACCTTTTCGGTCGAATTGGCGTCGCCGACGCAGACAAGGGCCTTGTTGCTCAAATCGTCACAAACTTGGTATTTACAGATTAGAGGGCAATATGCGTCGCTTTATTTTGGTTGATGGTGCTGCCGCAGACGATCTCGTGTCGACTCGTACATTACAATCAGATGACTTCGAGCATGGAAAAATCCTCGGAGAGGTTCTAAAAGGGAATTCTGCCATCAAGCAATTAACTACCCGAGCTTACTTGGTGGAGGACGAACACGGCTTGTATTTTCTTCATGACGCGCCCAAGGATGAGAATATCCTCGTCATTGATCTAGATGCTGCTCCGGTATTCATCGACGGTTCGACGCGCGACGCGATCATCAGGTTTCAGAAGTTGTTGCGATTCGCAAGGCGTCGGTGGGCCAAAGTTGGTCCGGCTCAGAACGAAAAATTATTCAATGGCAGCTCAAAAGCTGTAGTGTTCCCATATCCGATTACTACCCAGTCGTCGATTCGAATGTCGGTTGAGATGGCTCCGGACCGCCACCGACGCGAAAAACGAGCCAAAGGTATCGAACTGCTGGTGTATCGTATCGGTACTAATGAAGGCGGAGGTCTGCAAGAAGAGGCGCCTGTAACAAACTTCAGGAAGGCAATTGAAGGTCTCGCCGCGGCGAGGACGGCGCTGTATGAGCGTATTCGAACGGAGAATCGAGTCCCATCCGCATCTTCGGTCGATAGTCTCAGTGTGACAAAGTTGACCGAAGGCACAGTCCGCGGTGCAATCGCTGGATGCGATTTTGACCAGTGGGAAGACTACCTGACGGATGCACAGAAGGCGTTCATTCATCAAGAACTCAAGGCGCCCCACCGAATTGAAGGCCCTGCAGGCACGGGTAAGACGCTTAGTCTAGTGCTGAAATGTATTTTCCAGATGCGCGCGGCGAAAAAGCGGGGCGAGGCACACTCTGCGCTGTTCGTCGCACATAGTGAGGCAACCCGCCGAACGATCGAGTCCATGTTTGATCCGGAAACGGAAAAGGAGAGAATGGGGCCGACCGATTTTTCCCTTCAATCGGTCAAGATCACGACGCTGCATGAACTGTGTGGGGAATTGCTCAGATACGAAATTTCGGATACGGAACTTCTCGACCGAGATGCATTTGAATCGAAACAATCTCAACTGCTTTACGCGGTAGAGGCGCTTCAGGAGGTGATGAAGTCCGATTTGCCCAGTCATCGTTCTCACATGAGCACCGCATTCTGCGAGTACCTCGCGTCAAATGACGAATGGGTTGTGGCAGAAATGCTTCAGCACGAAATCAGTGTAATGATTAAAGGTAGAGCAGACGAGGACCTGGAGAAGTATAAGAGGCTTGCGAGGCTGCGATATGGTTTGCCGGTTGAAAACGAAGGCGATAAGGCGTTCACATACTTACTGTTTTCTGCGTACCAGCGTAGACTGCGCGCCAGTGGACAATTCGATACTGACGATGTGGTGCTAAGCGCACTGCAGCAATTGGATACTCCTATTTGGAGAAGGCGTCGAGAAAAGGAGGGTTATGATAGTATTTTTGTCGATGAAACCCATCTTTTTAACATCAATGAGCTATCGATCTTCCATCGGCTGACACGGTCGGCGAATCATTTTCCAATTGCGTATTCAGCCGATATATCTCAATCGTTGGCCGATAAAGGCTGGGCGGACAACCAATTGAGCGATGCGCTACTGGGCCCCACGACACGTGATGAGAACGAGAAAGAGACCACTTTTAGCTCCATCTTCCGATGCTCGCCTGAAATCGTGAATCTCGCCTTCAGTGTTACGTCGTCGGGAGCCACGTTATTTACAAATTTTCATGACCCACTGCGAGCAGCATCGTCAGCTTTCACCGAAACTGAGGAGCGAAAGTGCCAGCCGCCCCGTTATATTTTGTATCCAACGGACGAGGCCATGATTTCGGGGGCGTTCGATCTCGCTGACGCACTTGCGAGTGAGATGCAAAGCACTCGAGGAGATATCGCTCTAATTGTGTTTGGCAGCGTACTTTTTTCGGAGATTGAGCGCCACGTGAGATCCGCGAACAAGCCGGCCGAAATGTTGAAGCATCGTGGGGATATGGCAGTGGTCCGTCAGGCCCGTTCCTCGGGGAGATTCGTTGTCTCCACACCGGATTATGTGGGCGGCTTGGAGTTTGACGCCGTCATCCTCATTGGTGTGGATAAGGGTCGTGTGCCGCCTAAGGTGTCGGCTGATTCTGCCGATAGCGAAAATTTTGTGAGCTATGCAACGCACCAGCGGCTGTATGTTGCCATAACCAGAGCCCGATATCGGATCGCCTTGCTTGGTGTCAAAGCACGCGGAATATCCGAAGTCTTGGGAAGTGCAGTGACTCACGGGCTAGTTCAACAGGAACAGTGACGCACCGAGCTTGGATTTCGGACCAACTTCAATCAAGGGCATCGCGATCTGCGTCTACCTGATACTGGTCGTTGTTCATTTCTATTAGTGGTGGGGATCAATCGATCCGGAGCAGCAGCCGCTAATCTGCCCGGACAGGTTCCCCCGGCTTGATCAAAGGAGCGGCTACCAATGATCAGAAGCACGGTGGTAACCCCAGCGCCACTTACAGGTGTAAATGGTCCCCCTAGCGTTGGGTGCCTCGGTTATTTGCGATCAGCGATTGATTGAGGTCTGCGTCGGACCATCTACGGCCATTGGATTGATGAAAGTTGTGGTCGTTCGAATGGCTTCTTCGCTTCGGCACCGGCCTGTCTATCATCAGCCTAAAGCACTGCTCGGTAGAAAGGGACGTCGATTGCGTCGCTACCTGTGGCGGTCGCATGAGTAAACGCGGATCTGGCATGGAGAATAGGTACAAGTAAATCCCCGTCAAGCTATTACACGGGGATTTTTATTTAATTATGTATGCGTTGAGAGATTCATCATTAAATTTCAGCGCCAGTGCGCTTTCACAACGAGGCGCCATTGAATTGGGCCTTGGCCATATTGATGTTGATGATGGTTCTGGGGAGGGAGTGCATTCCCGAGTGTCGATACTGCGCTTCCCCCGCAGCCCTCACATCGATAAATGCCAGAGTGCGGTGTCAGCCCGCCGGGAGCGTGCAAAGCATCGAATTCGGCTCCCTGTTGTTGCACGAGATAATTTCCGTTTTTGTAATATGCCATTCCAAGTCTCCTTTGTTTAGTCTGGCTAAATTGGGCGCAGTGATATTTTCAGGTGCGGCTGGATTGTCGCCGACGTGGCGATTTTTTATCATAGTAGATGGAAGTTGTGGTTTCAATCACGACGCTCACGGAGATGAGTCGCCATTGATGTGCGCCGCCTGAACAATCGGAAATGGTCTGGCGAGCTGGAATAACTCCAGCAAACAGTGTCTCTTTCAATGTCGACTACCGATATTGGTACTTGACGCAGTCGCACGCGACCGGTATTCCTGTGCCGTACTTCTGGGTTCAACCGCTAGCGGTCGCGTGCCGCAGAGCTTAAAAAGGGCAGTGGTCTAGGTCATTTCCCACGATTGAAATGGCTCTGAACCGGCCAGCCTTAGCGATTCGACAGGTACAAAAGATCGCCAAACGACCGACCGGCAATATCGGTCCCGCCTCCTGCCCATTCCTATACCTAACGGCCAATCCCCCCAACTCCCCATTTCTGAGATGCCAGCGCGACTACACTGGTCATGAAGCCTTGCTTCTCGTCCATCGGAGTTGGTCGCAGCACCCTTCGCACCGATGGTCGAAAAAAATCCGTCTTGCCCAACAAGACGCAGCGAAGGGGGAGAGAGAAGGGAAATCCACGGCAACAAAAAAGCGCGGGCCGCATGGGCGGCAACCCATACGACCCGCTGACCACCACCAACTCGAACCAGGAGTCGGAAATGGCTAACGCCTATAGTAAGTCACGTCCCAAGAAGCGCAAACTGTACCCCGAGGTTGAGCTGACGCTCGACAACAAGCCTGACCTTCCGCAGGATGGCCAGCCGTACATGCGATGGATGCGCGCCATCGACGCGCATTTCGAGATGTTCGGATTCAAACCGGGCGATCGCGTCTATCTCGAGTTCAATTTCGATCTCCGAAAGGTCACGATCACGCCGGACCACAGCGCGCTGAACTGGCGAGAGCAGCCTTACGGTGCGGCTGCCCAGGAAGACGAGGCGAAATAAACAGCAAGGGCCGCTTTGCGCGGCCCTTGCGGGTGCATCGAAAGCTTTGCACGAACGCGACTGACTGCCGGGGCGCAACTGCCCCGGCCATGGTCTCGAATAGTGCGATTCGCGCTCACATCCACCGTCAACAACTGTCACGGCCGCATGGCACGTGAGGCCGCGCCGTGGGTGTCGAAACAATCGGGTGGCGTGCGTGAACAAACAACGCGTCAACGCTCACCATCCCGCGCCTTCACGATCCGTCCGCGCTGCATCACATAGGCGACGTGCTCGCCTTCACCGGCCACGACGCCGATATCGTCGAGCGGGTTTCCGTCGAGCACGACCATGTCGGCGATCGCACCGGCGGCCACGACGCCCAGTTGCCCCGTCATGTTCACGATCTCCGCCGCCACCGTCGTCGCCGACCTGAGCGCTTCCAGATTCCCCAGCACCTCAGCCCGAATCCGAAACTCACCGGATTGAAACGCGTGCATCTCGCCAAGCAGATCCGACCCGAACCCCATCTTCACGCCGGCCTTCGCATAGATCTCCAGCGACTCGCGTCCTTTCTGCTGCACGGAAGCGACCTTTGCCACGGAGTCCGCCGGCATCCCGAACTCCGCTCCATGTTTGGCAAGCGCGTCATAGGTAACCAGCGTAGGCACCACAAACGCCCCATGCTCATGCATGACCTTCGCGGCCGCTTCATCCACGAGGTTCCCGTGCTCGATCGTCCTCACGCCACATCGCACAGCCCGCGCAATCGCCCGCCCGGTATACGCATGCGCCATCACATAAGTATTCGCGGCCTCGGCTTCATCGACGATCGCCCGAATCTCGTCCTCCGAATATTGCGTGTTGGCAATCGGATCAGTCGGCGACGCAACCCCACCGGAAGCCATGATCTTGATCTGCGTCGCGCCTTTCTGAATCTCTTCGCGCACGGCGAGCCGCACACCTTCAACGCCATCCACGACCCGCGCAATCGCCCCCGTCCGAAAACAGCACGAACAGGGCTCCAGCAAATCCCCCCGAGGCCGAAAATCCCCATGCCCGCCGGTCTGCGACAACGCCTTCCCCGACGGAAAAATCCTCGGCCCTGAAACCAGCCCTGTCTCGACCGCTTGCATCAACCCCCAATCCGCCCCCCCGGCATCCCGCACACTGGTAAACCCACGCGACAACATCGCATCGAGAATCGGCAACGATCGAATCGCCGCGAGAATATTCGGCTGCACCGCATTGGCACCAAGATTCGCATTCGAAGCCAGCACATGCACGTGGCAATCGATGAATCCCGGCATCACGGTTTTACCGCGCACATCGACCACCTGCGCATTCGGCAAATCCACCGGCCGATCGGTGACTTCGACAATCCGCTCGCCGTCGATCACGACATGATGATGTTCGAGCAACACGCCTCGTTCGAGGTCCAGAACGTTGCCGCCTTGAAGCACGGTAATGGTCATGAGGCAATATCCTTATCGAGTCATGGAGGCAGCCCGCTTCGCATCCTTCACGAAGCGCGTTCCGACGAAACTGACTGCCGCCGCGAGGATCACGTAGCAGGCGGGCGCCATATTGCTGCCCGTGCGGGCGATGAGCCACGTGATCAGGAACGGCGCGAACCCGCCGAAGATCGTCACCGCGAAGTTGTACGCAACGGAAAGCCCCGTCGACAGCACCTTGGTCGGAAACAGCTCCGCAAACGCCGCGAGGATCGGCCCGGTATAAGTCGCGATCAGCACGCCGAACACGGCCTGGAACACGATCAGCGACGTGAACCCGGGCGCGTGGTTGATCCACGCGAACATCGGCCACGCAAGCACGAGGATCGCGAGCGCCGAGCCGGACAGGAACACGCGTCGCCCCCACACGTCGGCGAGCCTGCCGACGATCGGCGAGCAGCACATGATCATCAGCCCGCCGACCATGCCGGCCGCGAAGCCGGTCGACTGCGGCAGATGCAGCGTGCGCACGGAATACGTCGGCATGTAGAAGAGCAGTACGTAGGTGCAGACGGTCCACAGGATGACCATCGAAAAGCTCGCGAACGTCTCGCGCGGGTAGGTGGACAGCACTTCCTTCAGCGGCGAGCTTTCCTTCGCCTGCGCTTCGACGGCACTGAACGCGGGCGTCTCGTCGATATGGCTGCGGATGAAGTAACCGACCGGCCCGACGATGATCCCGAGCAGGAACGGCAGCCGCCAGCCCCAGCTATGCAGCGCCTGCGCGTCGAGCGACGTCGTGACGAACGTGCCGGTCGCCGCGCCGAGCAGCACCGCGAAGCCGATGCTCGACTGGATCCAGCTCGAGTAATACGCGCGTTTCTCCGGCGGCGCGTATTCGGTGAGGAACGCGGTGGCGCCGCCCATCTCGCCGCCGGCCGAGAAGCCTTGCAGCAGCCGCGCGACGACGATCAACAGCGGCGCGGCGATGCCGGCCTGTTCGTAGGTTGGCGCGATCCCGATGAGCGCGGTGCCGGCTGCCATCAGCAGGATGGTGAGCGACAGCGCTGCCTTGCGTCCGACCTTGTCCGCATAGACGCCGAGCACGATGCCGCCCACCGGCCGCATGAAGAAGCCGACGCCGAACGTCGCGACGGTCAGCAGCACGGACGTCAGTTCGTTGCCGGTCGGGAAGAACAGCTTCGCGATGATTACCGCGAAGAAGCTGTAGACGGTGAAGTCGAACCATTCGAGGCCGTTGCCGATCACGGTCGCGACGATGGCGCGGCGGCGCTGCTGCACTGCCACATCGATGGAAGGCGCGGCGCGCGGGGAAAGCGTTCCTTGCATGGTCTCTTCCTTTGTCAGAAGACGGGACGGCTGCCCCGCGTGAATCCCATGCTAAGGACAGCCGGATTTTTTTCTGAAACGAAAGATTCGCATGCACGCATGCGCTGCACGCATGCATCGCGCTCAGGGCACGGTTTGCTTCTCGGCCTGTTCGAACAGCCAGCGCGTGAACAGGCGGGCGGCCTGGTTCTGTGCGCGGTCGTTGGGCGAGATCACGTAATAACCGCCGCCGTGGCTCGCGGACGCGTCCGTCACACGCACGAGCAGGCCGGCCTCGATGCATGCGTCGATCATGTAGCGCCAGCCGAGCGACACGCCCTGGCCGAGAATGGTCATCTGCACGATCTGCGGATAGGAGTTGATCATGATGTCCTGCGGCTGCGCCTTCTGCCGGTCGACGTCGTTCATGTCGAACCATTCGGACCAGGACATCCATTGGCGTTGCCCGTCCTCGAGGCGCAACAGCGTCTCGTTCGCGAGATCGGCCGCGTCGAGCGTGCGGCCGGCCAGATAGCCGGGCGAACAGACGGGGAACACTTCCTCGTCGAACAGCCGGCGCGCGGTGTATTCGGCCGGCGCTTGCTGGCGCACGTAGTAGACGCCGACGTCGAATTCCGCGGGCGACATCGACGCAAGGCCGTCGCGCACGATCAGACGCAGCTTGATGTTCGGATACGCGGCGCGAAAGTCCGGCAGCCGGGGCGTGAGCCACAGGAGGGCGACGCCGGACGAGCACGCGATCGTCAGTTCGAGGTCGCCGTACGGCTTCATCACGTCTTGCGTGGCTTCCGCGCATTGGGTGAGCAGGTGGTGGACCTGCGTCGCATATTGCTCGCCGGCGATCGTCAGCCGCAACGAACGATGTTCGCGGACGAATAGCGAGCGGCCGAGGAATTCCTCGAGCTGCTGGATCTGGCGGCTGATCGCGCTTTGGGTCAGGTGCAGTTCGGCGGCGGCTTTCGTGAAGCTCGCGTGCCGCACGGCGGCTTCGAACGCGACGAGGCACTGAAGGGGCGGCAGGGGCGTGATGCGCATGGCGGGCAGGGGAGTCGATGGCGCTGCCGACATGATACGGGGGGATCGAAAGGAAATCACAAGGCGGGAAGGGGGCTGAGGCCAGCGGACAGACGCAGTGTGGGTGAGCGGGGCGCATCGAAAAATACCGGTTCAGTCAGTCCATTTCACATCGGGAGTGGGAAGCGTTTGGGGGGGATCGTCCATCCGGCGCCGCTTTGCGAGCGACGCTCGTCGCTACGCGGTCAGTCGCAGCGGTATCTCGTCAGTTGCCCGGTGCTTTAACCACTGACGACTACGCACGTACTCGTGACTCCGGCCGTGTTTTCTGTCCCTAACATGCGAGAGCATCTCTTACGTTTTAACGTTTCGTGACACGGAAACGGTCCTAGAAGCTGGCGGCATGCGATCGATAAGGTGAGTCACAGTATTGAACGCGCTGCACACTCTGCGTGTTGGTACTGGAGAAAGGGAAGCAATTGAGGGGATATAAACCCAAAGGCGGATAAGAATGATTTCTACGCAATTACAGTGGCAGTTAACGGTGGTTTCAATCACGTGGATGATCGATTTGTTGCCTTGAATAAGCTGGTAAAATTGTTGGGAGCAGAACAGTGTGCGACGAATCCAGGGCTGACGTTCAAGGATTACGATATGGAAAAGAGCTCGATCTGCGGTTCTAAATTTTACAAAGCTCATTCGGATGGTGTAAAAAAAGCTGTGGAGGATGTTAATGCAAAGAAATCGCAAGTTTGATTTCGCAATAAAAAACCTGTTCTTGCTTGCGTTCTGGTTGATTTTTTTGCCAGATGTTGCGAGGGCGGAATCGGTGCATGGGAAGTTTTTTAATGGGCAGGCATATAGTGGTGAGTATTTGGTTGCAGAGGCCACTAATTCTGACGGGATGCGTGTTCATCCCGTGACGGTAAGGCTGAAGGTCGATGGAGAAAAATTTCCGTTACCGTACTCATACATTGCAGATGATATTCCGTCTGTAAAATCAAATGATGCGGGTTTCTTGTTAATCGTTGTGAGTTCGGGTGGAATGGAGGGGAGTGTTACGTACAATTACGTGGTCCCTATTCGCGGGAAATTGGCATCAATTGGTACCGTTCAAACAACGCTCCATCTCGGAAAAATTGAAAGTATCGATGTGCAGTCAAACAAAGGGTTGGAGAAAAAAGAAATCAATGAGCTTGTAGAGGGGATTGTGAGGTACAATCCATCGGCATTGACCGACCCCCTAAACGCATATCCTACTGCGATCCTGTTGCTTCTTGGTCAAGGTAAATTTTTGACGCCTGATGATGATTCTAGGTTGTCGAAGCTTTATGTGAATAAAGAAATATCCGATGATCCAGTTTTGCTGAAGGCGATCAAGACGGTGATCGGCAAAGATGTGAAAGAGAACGGAGAGGCTCAAGCGTCGAACGGGAAAGTTGTTGTTAGCAATAGAGCATATTTCTATAACTATCCGGAATCATCGAATATTGGGAAATCCTACTTGATTAAAGGGGGTGTTGTGAATTTGGTTAAAAAATCGGATGATGGTCAGTACTGGCTCGTTGATTATGTTTCATCGCATGGCCGGAGGGCGGAAAAGTGGCTCCGCTGCGAAGACATAGGCTACTGCCGCTGATGCGTATTAAATACTTAACATATGCTTTTGTGAATCGGTGGAATTGCGCGAAACGCCTTCTGGCTGCAGTAGTGGCGGCGGCTGATAAGGTGTGGCTGTGAGGTGGAAATTTTGATTAATTTGCAAAGATATACTCCGTAAAATTTTGGATAATTGAATTGATTTATATTGGTGATTTTTGATATTTTGTGAGATATCGTATGAAATGGGTGTGCTGGTATCCTGAGGTGGGTTGGGGGTGGTGTCTTTTTTGAAATTAAATTATTTGCTTTTTGGATGGGGTGGGTTTGTATAATTAAAAGTGGTGAATATTTCTAAATTTAAATGATCAATCTAATTAGGGTTGGAGATGACACCGACCACGGTGGCAAGGTTGAAGCCGGGTCAACGACTATGCGTTTCGACGGTCGCTTTGTTGCGCGCAAAGGCGATCTTGTTTCATGCCCTCAGCACCCCGGCGTCTCGCCGAATGTCATTGAGGAGGGGGATCCGTCTATGACGGATGACGGTATTCCGATTGCGCGTCACGGGCATCGTGCGACATGCGGTTGTCACCTGATTTCCAGTCTCTTGTAGCGTATGGCACGCGTGGCATTCTGCGCCGCTTTACCGGCGACCGCTCGTCGCTACGCGGCATTCATGCGAAGATTGACCGCAAATTACACTCGCTCGAGACTGACGTGACCCGATCGACCCCCGAGGGCAATCGAGAATCGACCGCCCACCCACCCTGGATGCCCGTCGCCCTGGCCGAACTCGGCATCCGCCGCCACCCGCCCGGCAGCATCAACCCGCGCATCGTCGAGTACAACAACCACACGAACCTGGTCGGCTACGACGACAAGATTTCCTGGTGCTCGTCGTTCGTCAACTGGTGCATGGCACACGCCGGACTCCGCGGCACGGGCTCCGCGCTCGCGCGCTCGTGGCTCGAATGGGGCCGCCCGCTGGAGCGTCCGGTCTACGGTTGCATCGCGATCCTGACGCGCGACGACCCGGCAAGCTGGAAAGGGCACGTCGGTTTCTACCTGCGTCACGACGACGAATACGTGCATCTGTTCGGCGGCAACCAACTGGAAGAAGTGCGCGAACTCGCGTACCCGTTGAACGAAGTGATCGGATACCGCTGGCCCGACGCCGGGTGACCGCATCGCCGCGCTTGCGTAAAAGTGCAGGCCGTCGACGCGGCCTGCATTCGTATCGGGCCCCGGCCTCAATTCCTCGCCACAGCCTCTGTCTCCACCTCCGGCCCACCCGCCGCCTCATTCCTGCTCCACCCACCCCCAAGCGACCGATAAAGCGCGACCGCCGCCAGCGCATGCTCGCGCTTGACCTGATTGAGCGAATCCGAGTCCCTTAGATAAACCTCCTGCGCCGACAGCACATCCAGAAAATCCGTCGCGCCCCCCTTATAGAGCTGATTCGCCAGCCCAAGCGCCTTGTCCGACGCGGAAAGCGCGCTATCGAGCCGCCGTGTCGCCTCATCGGAACTGACGAGATTCGCGCGCGCATCCTCGACTTCCCTCAACGCCTGCAGCATCGTCTGCCTTAACCCGAGTTCGGACTCGCGCATCCGGCTTTCGCTCTGCGTGATATCGGCGGTAATACGCCCCGCATTGAAGATCGGGCTTGTCGCGCTCAACGCCGCGCTGAACAGGTTGTCGGTCAACGTAGGCAACCCGAGATACGACGCCGCCAGAATCCCGTCCGTCAAATTCAGCGAAAACTTCGGATACCGCTCGGCCTTCGCAACCCCCACTTGCGCCGCTCTCCGCTCGACCTGCGCATAAGCAGTCAGCACATCGGGTCGCCGCAACAAAGCCTGCGAAGGCAATGTCCCCGGCGCACCAGCCGGCGGCGCGGGAATCTCCCCCGCCTGCGCCAACACGAGCCGATCAACCGATTCCGGCGTCCGCCCCGAATACACGGCAATCAGATTGAGTTGATGCGAAATCTGCGCCTGCGTCGGCGGAATCCGCGCTTCGAGCGCATCGAGCTGGTTCTGCGCGCGCGTGACATCGAGTTCCGTCGACAGCCCGAACGCCTGCCGCTTGCGCGTGAGTTCGAGCGCGTGCTGCCGGATCTTCGCGTTGTCCTGCAGGATCTTCATTTCCTGCTGCGCCCAGCGCAGGTCGACATACGCGGATGCCGCATCGGCCGCGAGCGCGAGCCGCATCGCATCTTCCGCGTGCTTCTGCCCGACCAGTTCGGCCTGCGCGGCGAGCAGATCGAGCCGTTCGCCGCCGAATACATCGGGCGACCAGCTCAGCGCGAGCCCCACGCCGGCCTGCCGCACATAGCCGAGCGGCGGCGGCGTGTTCTGGCGCGCGTCGGCCGCGTGCGCGGTCGCGTCGAGTTCGGGCAGCAGCACCGCGCGCTTCTGCACGGTCAGCGCCTGCGCCTGCTTCACGCGTTCGGCGGCGGCCTGCAGATCGAGGTTGCCGTCGAGCACGGTCGCGATCAGCCGGTCGAGCACGGGATCGTGGAATTGCGCCCACCATGCGGCGGCGTCGATGTCCGCGCGCGGCACGTCGGTATCCCATGCGGTGGGCGCGAGCGTCTGAACGGATTCGTTAAGCGCCGGATGCTGCGCGGGCTGCACCGCACACCCTGCGGCGAATGCGCTGACAGCCAGCGCGACGAGTAGCTTTTTCATGATGATGACCTCAACCTCAGTGCGCGTCCGGCGGCGGCGCGTTCAACGTAATGGGTTTGGAAAACGCGACGGCAAGCAGCGCGACGACGAAGCACAGCGACAGCGCGTAGTACGCATCCGCATAGGTGAGCGTCAGCGCTTCGCGATAAATCAGCCGATGCAGGTTCGCGAGCCCCGCCTGCGCCGTATTCAGCGTGTTGCCCGCAACAGCCGTCCAGTACGCGGCCTGATGATCGAGCAGCGACGCGATCTGCGGCTCGCCCGCGCTCACGTGCTCGTTCAGGCGCAGGTAGTGAAAGTTCAGACGGTCGTTGAGCATCGTCGCGCTCACCGCGATGCCGATCGCACCGCCGAGATTGCGCATCAGGTTGAACAGCCCGCTCGCCGATTTCAGCCGCGACTGCGGCAGCGAACCGAGCGCCATCGTCACGATCGGCGGCACGCTGAACTGCTGACCAATCCCGCGCAGCGCCTGCGGCAGCAGCAGTTCCCGCCAGCCCCAGTCGTGCGTGATCGGCGTGTACAGGTAGCAGCCGAGGCCGAAGCAGATCAGCCCGAACACGAGCAGCGCGCGCATGCTGAAGTAGCGCGCCGCGAATGCATACACGCAAAGCGCGACCAACTGGAACGCGCCGACCGACAGCAGCGCCAGGCCGATCTGCAGCGAACTGAACGCGCGTACCTGTGCAAGGAACAATGGCGTCAGGAACACGGTCACGAAGATCCCGATGCCGGTCACGAAAGACAGCAGGCTGCCGATCCCGAAGTTGCGCACGGCGAGCGCGCGCAGGTCGACGATCGGATCTTCCGCGGTCAGCGCATGCACGATGAACAGGAAGCCGCAGATGCCGGAGATCCATGCGCAGATGACGATCGCATCGTCGCCGAACCAGTTCTTGCGGGGGCCTTCTTCCAGCACGTATTCGAGGCAGCCGAGGAAGCCGGACATCAGCGCGATGCCGAGATAGTCGCCGCGCTTGACGAGGCTGAAGTCGGGTTCGTCGATATGCACGTAGCGCGGCACGAGTGCGGCCACGGCGATACCCGGCACGAGGTTCAGGTAGAACAGCCAGTGCCACGACCATTGGTCGGTGATCCAGCCGCCGATCACGGGGCCGATCGCCGGCGCGAGCGACGCGAGCGCGCCGATGGTCGTCGACGCGATCAGCCGCTGCTTGCCGGGGAACAGCACGAACGCGGTGGTGAACACGGTCGGGATCATCGCGGCGCCGAGCGCACCCTGCAGCCCGCGAAACAGGATCATCGAGTTGATGTCCCACGCGAGCCCGCACAGCATGCTGGTAATCGTGAAGCCGACGGCCGACGCGACGAACAGCCAGCGCGTCGACATCACCTTCGACAGCCAGCCCGACATCGGGATCACGATGATCTCGGCGATCAGGTAGGCCGTTTGCACCCACGACAATTCGTCCTGGCTCGCGGACAAGCCGCCGCCGATGTCGCGCAGCGACGACGCGACGATCTGGATGTCGAGCGTCGCCATGAAGAAGCCGACGCACATCAGCGCGAACGCGAATACGCGCTGCCTGGTCGGTTGCGATGCGGGGTCGCCGGAAAACGTGGTGGTCATGGTCGGCTCCCGCTCAGTTCGCGTGGTCGGTATGCACGGTCACGACCGCGGACAGGCCGGGGCGCAGCACGTGCTCGAGGCCCGGCTGCGGATCGAGATGCACGCGCACGGGCACGCGCTGGACGATCTTCGTGAAGTTGCCGGTGGCGTTCTCGGGCGGCAGCACGCTGAAGGTCGCGCCGGTCGCGGGCGCGACGCTGTCGACGCGGCCGTGCAGGCGCGTGCTCGACGCATCGAGCGACACATCGACGCGATCGCCCGCGCGCATCTTGCGAAGCTGGTCTTCCTTGAAGTTCGCGTCGATCCACAGCCCGGAAGCCGGCACGACCGTCAGCAGCGGCACGCCGACGTTCGCGAGCATGCCGACGCGGCCCGTGCGGTTGCCGACGTAACCGTCGACCGGCGAGCGGATCGTCGTGTATTCGACGTTGAGCGCCGCGACGCGTTGCGCGGCGAGCGCGGTGTTCACGCGGGCCCGCGCATCGGCGAGCTGCGCGCCGAGCACGTCGAGCTGCCGCTTCGAAGCGAGCAGCGCGGCGTCGCTGCGGTCGACGGCCGCGCCTGCCTTCGAATAGTCGGCGTCCGCGCGCTCGACGATCTGGTTCGACACGGCGTCGGATTTCACGAGCTCGCGATAGCGCACGCGGTCCGATGCGGTGCGCGTCAATTCGGCCGACGATGCGTTCTTGTCGGCCGCGTGCTGGCCGATCACCGCGAATTGCAGTTGCTGCTTCGCTTCGAGTTCGGTCACGGCGGAGCGCGCGCTGTCGACTTCGGCGCTGGCCTGCGCGAGCTTTGCGTCGTAGTCGCGCGCATCGAGCTGCACGAGCACGTCGCCGGTCTTCACGCGCTGGTTGTCGGTCACGAGAATCCGGTCGACGAAGCCGTTGACCTTCGGCGCGAGCACCGTTACGTCGCCGCCGACATACGCATCGTCGGTGCTTTCCTGGAAGCGCAGCACGAACGTCCAGTCGAGCGCGGCCGCCGCAACCGCGACGACGACGGCGCCTACCGCGATGCGCATCCACGGCACGCGGCGTCGCTGCTTCGCGGGCGGGTCGATTGTGGCTGCCTCGCGGGAAGCAGCGGCTTCTTGGGTCGTTTCCATCGATTCACCTATGTATATGCACTTATTAAAACGACCGACGACAACGCGTCGATCGGGGAAGGGGTTAGCGCTCCGGCAGGTTGTGCGTGATCCGGAACAATTCGTCTCTCAGCCGGGCTGCCTGCGCCGGCCCGAATCGCCGTTCGAACGCTTCCTGTGCGGCGAGCCAGTGCACGTGTGCGTCGGCGATCTTCGTTTCGCCGTGCGCGGTCAGCGCGAATGTCTGGCGGCGGTGCGGCGTCTCGATCCGGCCCGTCACCAGCGCCGCGCCGACGAGTGGCTTGAGTGCGCGCAGCAGCGCGGTGCGCTCGATCACCAATACGGACGACAGCGCCGCCATCGTCTGATGCGGCCGGTCGCGCAGCAACGCGAGAATGCTGTACTGCGACGGCGTGACGCCCGCCCGCGACAGGTAACGCTCGTAGAACTGCGAGATCCGGCGGGCGGCTTGCCGGACCGCGAAGCAATCGTCATCGGTAAGCGTGATCTTGTGCATGTGCACATGTTAGGGCGCGGGGCGCCGCGAAGCGAGGGGCGGAGCGGGATCAGATTGGTGTCGTGGCGGTACCAATCGGCGTCGCGCGGGCGCGTTCGCGCGCCGGATCAGGCCGCCGCCGGAGCGATCCGGCCGACGCGGTCGCAATAGGCTGCCGTGTAGTCGATGAACGCTTTCACCTTCGCGGGCAGCAGCGCGCGGTTCGCGTACGCGAGCTTGATCTCGACGAACGCGTCGACGAGATCGGCGTCCTCCAGCAACTGCACGAGCGCACCCGACGCGAGTTCGGCTTCGACGAGCGTTTTCGGGACGACGCCGATGCCGAAGTCGTGCATCACCATTTCGCGGTTGAAGACGGGGCTGTTCGACGAGATGTCGAAGCGGTACGGCACGGTCAGCGTGTCGCCGTCGACGCGGAACGACAGCGCGGGCCGGCGCAGAGACGGCGACAGCGGCACGAACGGATGATCGGCCAGGTCGGCCGGCGTTTCGGGGCGCGAATGCGCGCCCAGATACGCGGGCGTCGCGACGATCACGACCGGAATGCGCTCGACCAGCCGCACGACGGTCGTCTCGCTCGTCAGCATGTACGGCACGACGATGCCGATGTCGTAGCCTTCGCCGACGAGGTCGACCGGGCGCTCGGTCAGCGTGACATCGAGGCGCACCTTCGGATGCGCGCGCTTGAAGCCGGCGATCAGCGGCACGAGCCGGTTCAGCGCGGCCGTCGTGTGCGCGACGAGACGCAGCAGGCCCTCGGGCTCGCGCGTCTGCGTCTGCGCTTCAACTTCCAGCGCGTCGAGTTCGTCGAGCACGGCCGCGCAGCGCTCGTAGATGCGCTCGGCGGTTTCGGTCAGCGACACCTGGCGCGTGGTCCGGTGCAACAGCCGGCTGCCGAAGCGCGCCTCCAGATCCGCGACCGCACGCGATACGACAGGTCGCGCGAGGCCGTGCATGTCGGCGGCGCGCGTGAAACTGCGCATCTCGACCACCGACCGGAAGATCCGCAGCTTGTCGATGTAGTCCATGTCCGTCTCCTTGACGCGATGGCGGGGCGCCGTACGCGCCCGGCCGGCCTCGTTACGGCGGAGTGTACATTGACTTTATGCATATGCACATATAAATTGCCGAGCATGAACGACATCCCGATTGCCCTTGCGTGCAACTGCCTCGCGCTGCGTCAGGCGGCGCGCTTCGTCACGCAACTGTACGAACGCCATCTGGCCCCGGTCGGCGTTACGCCCGCACAGTTCTCGATCATGGCGAATTTGACGCGTCGACCCGGCCTGCTGATGAGCGAACTGGCCGACGCGCTCGTAATGGATCGCACGACGCTGCTGCGCGCGCTGAAACCGTTGCAGCGCGACGGTTTGGTCGCGACGGCCGCGTCCGAGCACGATGTGCGTGCGCATGTGCTGAGCCTCACGAAGCTCGGCGAGCGCACGTTCGCGCAGGCGTTGGTCGCATGGCAGGCCGCGCAGGACGAATTCGAGACGCAGTTCGGCCAGGGGCGCGCGAAGGCGCTGCGCGATGAGCTGTTCAGCCTTACCGCGGAACGCTAGGCTGACAGCAGGTGGCTCGCGCGTTGCGACGAACTGGAGCGGAGTTCGAGCCATCGGCCGCTTCGGCGGCGTTCGATGCGCGGAAGCATGGCACCCATGTCCAAAAATTGGTTTTAAAACTGTCCGGGTCGATGGTTATCTGGACAGTTTTTATTTCCAGTTGTAGAGTCCTCTGACGGATTTCACGGGCCGGCGTCGCCGGCACGAGTCATGAGGAGCAACCGATGCTGCAGTTGAGCGACCGCGAGGGCGCGATGTTGCGCGGGGATTTCGGCGACGGCGTCGCGCGCGCGATGCGGATCGTCGCACGCACGGCGGAAGTGATGTCCGCGCCGCACCTGATCGACATCACGTCCGCGCATATCGACGGCTGTCTTTATCACGGCCAGACCAGTCTCGACTTCGTCGAGTATTTCGTCGATACGGGCGCGAAGGTCGCGGTGCCGACCACGCTTAACGTCGGGTCGCTCGACCTGATCCATCCCGAGCTGTATCACGGCGACCGCACGATCCAGCGCGATGCGCAGCGCCTGATGGACGCGCATCTGCAGCTCGGCTGCGAATCGAGTTTCACGTGCGCGCCGTATCAGTTGAAGAACCGTCCCGCGAAAGGCGAGCAGATCGCGTGGGCCGAATCCAATGCGATCGTGTTCGCGAACTCGGTGCTCGGCGCGCGCACGAGCCGGTACGGCGATTTTCTCGATCTGGCCGCCGCGATTACCGGCCGCGCGCCGTATGCGGGGCTGCATGTCGAAGCGAACCGCGCTGCGCGGATCGTGTTCAACGCGCCGGATTTCAGCGGCCTGCCGTCGCGCGACATCTATTTCGCCGCGCTTGGTTTGGCTGTCGGCAAAATCGCGGGCGCGATCGTGCCGGCGATCGTCGGGCTGCCGGCGGATACCACCGAAGACGAACTCAAGGCGCTCGGCGCGGCCGCCGCATCGAGCGGGGCCGTCGCGCTGTTCCATGCGGTCGGCGTGACGCCCGAGGCGCCGACGCTCGACGCGGCATTGCACGGCCGCGCGGCGCAGCGCACGGTCGACGTCGCGATGGCCGATCTCGACGAGATTCGCCGCACGCTGAACCACGGCGCGGCCGGCGACGCGCTCGTCGCGGTGGCGCTCGGCACGCCGCATTTCTCGCTGGCCGAGTTCCGCACGCTCGACACGCTGCTCGACGCATTCGACGGCAAGCCGGCCTGCGATTTCTACGTGAACACGAGCCGCTTCATTTTGTGGGAACTGGGCGAGGCCGGCCTCGCGGACAAGTTCGCCGCGCGCGGCATCCAGATCGTCGTCGATACCTGCACGTACATCACGCCGGTGATGAAGCAATTGTCGGGGCTGGTGATGACCAACTCGGGGAAATGGGCGTCGTATGCGCCCGCGAACATCGGCGTGACGGTCGCGTACGGCAGCATGCGCGAATGCGTGCGGTCGGCGTACGAAGGAAAGGTGCGATTCGATGACTGAAGCGACGGGCAAAGGTCTGACGGGCGACACGCTTGTGCCGGGCAGCGCGTGCGCGAGCGCGTTCGTGCTCGACAAGCCGCTCAGCTTCTGGGGCGGCTACGATTCCGGCGCGGGCAGGATCGTCGATCGCGGGCATCCACAGGCCGGCGCGAGTCTCGCCGGCAAGGTGATGGTGATGCCGCACGCGAAGGGCTCGAGTTCGAGCAGCAGCGTGCTCGCGGAAGCCGTGCGCAACGGCACGGGGCCCGTCGCGATCGTGCTGAAGGAGCGCGACCTGATCATCTCGATCGGCGCGATCGTCGCCGCCGAGCTGTATGCGATCGCGGTGCCGGTGGTGTGCGTGACCGATGACGTGTATGACGCGATCGTCGCCGCAACCGGCGAGGTGCGGATCGATGCGGGCGACGGGGATGGCGGCGCGCGGATCTATCTGGGCGGCGATGCGCGTTCGGGCGGATCCGGTTTGACTTGAACGCGCGGCGAGCGCTGACGGCGAGTCAGGCGGCGACCGCAGCGGTGTGGTCCGAGGCGTGCAGCCTCGTTCGCCCGCGCAGTGGCCGCGCGTGGCCCGGTCAGATGAAGCGCACGTGCCGGGTTTCTTCCGGCGTGAGCGAGAGCGCTTGCGTTGCCGCCTTCATTTCGCGTTTGCCGCCCGGTTGCGCCAGTCTTCTGATTTCGGGCCACACGATCACGCCGAACAGCACGCGCAGGATCGCACTCAGCACGCACAAACCGATCGTACTCGCGCTGATCAGCGCAAATACGTCGAACATCGATTCCGTGCTGAGCGTCACCGCGGATACGATCCCGCTGACCACGGCGGCGGCGACCACGCAAATGAGCATGACGACGAGGTCGGTTCGGGCGCCGGCGACTTTGGCGGGGCGCAGCAGATACGCCGAGCCGTCGGTCATGTTGCGGATGCCGTAGACGATCTGGCGATCCTCGCCGTCGGCATAGGCGACATTCAATCGATCGCCGTCGGCGAGGAACAGGCGCGTCGTCCGGTTGGTCCTGAACACGAGGGGAGACGCGAGCGAATCGAGTTGAAGCGTGATTTCCTCGATGCTTTGCGTGGTCGCACCCAGGTTGTTGCTCCAGACCTTCGTCTCGATCGATTGCTGGCCGATCGCCGTCACGCGGCCGGATGTGGTCTGCATCGCGTGGTTCGTCATGGGCTGCTCCGTTCCACGTCGAAACCGGACGGTTCGCATCGCCAGCTATCCTGGGCTTCGCGTCGCTGCGGCTGGGAGATCAGGTCGGACAGGCCGCCGATGGCGAGCAGGCTGCCCACCAGACTGACGATGGCCACGACGGTGGCCAGTGCCGAGACGAACGCCCAACCCGAATGAAGTGCCGCGGCAGCGATACCCAGGCTCAGCACGAGCAGGCACGACGCCCATGCAAGCAGCGACAGGTTTCGCTGCTTTTGCGCGAGCACGTCGTACGGCGCGATGGCAAGGTTGCCGCTCCTGATCCAGGCGATCCGGCGACGGCCGCGATGCTCGAATGTGCAGGCGCGCACCGACATGCCGGGCCTCAGTTTCCCGATCTGCTTGAACGCTTCCGCGTCGACGTCGTTGGCCGTGACGAAGTAGCAGACGTTCTGCATCGTCAAACGGTAGGGCGGGGCCTTCCTGACATCGGCCTTGAATCGGATGAGGTTGGTATCGACGCGGTCGATCGTGGCCTCGATCAGGGTGGTGCGATTGGGCATGGGTCGGAGAGGGCGCCGGTTCGCTCGGCATCGTTTTGATGTGGCGCCCATCATACGCCAACGCGTTCGGCCGTCCGTCCGGTATTGCCGGGCGACGGGTTGCCCTTTGCGTGACGCTGAAATGCTCGGGCACGCACGAACCGTGCCGCCGATATCCCGACGTTATTCGAGTGCCGGTGCGCCGGTCGCCGCCGATAGCATCGAATCGGCCGCTGCTTCCCGATACGCGCTCGGTGTCTGCCCGGCCCAGCGCCGGAACGCGCGCGTGAAATTCGCCGGATCGGTGAATTGCAGCCGCTCGGCGATCGTCTTCAGGTCGAGATCCGATGCGGCGAGCAACTGCTTCGCGTCGCGAAACCGCGCTTCGTCGAGCAATTGCCGATAGCTCGAACCTGCTTCCTCCAGCCGGCGCCGCAATGTGCGCGTCGACACAAGCAGCGCGTCGGCGAGCGATTCCGGGCCGGGATAGACGCCGGTTGCTCTCGCCAGCTCCGCGCGCACGCGCTCGACCAGATCGCCTTCCTCCTGCCGCACCTGCGCGTACTCGCGCTCGACCTGCACGAGCGCTTGCCGGTGCGCGACTTCGTCGGCGAGCGGCAGCGGCCAGTCGAGCACGTCCCGTGCGATCCACAGCGCGTTCGCCGCACAGCCGAATTCGACCGGCGGCAACTGGTCGCGATAGCGCGCGAAATACGCGGGCTCCGGCCACATGAATTGCAGCGCGATCGGCGGTGACGCGCGCCCGGACCATTGCGAGATGTTCTGCGCGAGCCCGGTCAGCACGAATTCGAACATCACGTGATGCTGCAGCACCGGGCTGGCCTGCACGCCGTGCAGTTCGAGCGTCGCGCCGCGTTCGTCTTCCGCATAGGTCAGCCGATATTGGCGGTTGCGCATCCGGAAGTAGCGTTGCGTGACGGACAGTGCTTCGCGGATGTCCCGTGCGGTCAGCGTCGCATAGCCGAGAAAGCCGTGCACGGTCGGCTTCAGCAGCAGCCCGAACGCGAGCCCGATGCCCGGATCGCCGCCGATCTCGATCGCATTGAGCACGAGCCGCCCCCATTGCGACGGCGCGACGCGCGCGTCGGGTTCGGCCAGCACCGCGTCGCGCAGGCCCGTACCGGCACGTACGGCGGCCAGGTCGACGCCGCGCGCGGCCAGCGCCTGCAGCAGCAGGCGCGTATAGGCCACCGGAATCGTCGGCCGGCGCAGCCCGAGGCGGTCCTTGGCGAGTGGGGAGGTCATGTCGATTTGGCCGGAAATGACAAGCATTATGGCTGTTTGCCCCCTCACGTTCAAGGCGGCGCGCGCCTACGATGGCAGGCATCGCTTACCGGCAGGATCATCATGACGACCACCTTTCCCCATCTGCTCGCGCCGCTCGATCTCGGCTTCACGACGCTGAAGAACCGCGTGCTGATGGGCTCGATGCACACGGGCCTCGAGGACAGCCGCAAGACGCTGCCGCGGCTCGCCGAGTATTTCGCCGAACGCGCGCGCGGCGGCGTCGGCCTGATCGTGACGGGCGGCTTCGCGCCGAACGTGGCCGGCTGGACCAAGCCGTTCGGCGGCACGCTGATGACGTCGGCCGCCGCGCGGCGGCATCGCGAGATCACCGGCGCCGTGCATGCGGAGGACGGCAAGATCGCGCTGCAGATCCTGCATACGGGCCGCTACGGTTATCACCCGTTCGCGGTCGCGCCGTCGAAGATCAAATCGCCGATTTCGCCGTTCGTGCCGCACGAACTGAGCGCGGGCGGCGTCGAGCGGCAGATTCGCGCGTTCGTCCGCTGCGCGAAGCTCGCGCGCGAAGCCGGCTACGACGGCGTCGAGATCATGGGCTCCGAGGGCTACCTGATCAACCAGTTCATCTCGATGCATACGAACAAGCGCACCGACCAGTGGGGCGGTTCGTACGAGAACCGCATCCGCTTGCCGATCGAGATCATCGAGCGCACGCGCGAAGCGGTCGGCCGCGATTTCATCCTGATCTACCGGCTGTCGATGCTCGACCTGATTCCCGACGGCAGCGACTGGAACGAAACCGTGCAGCTCGCGAAGGCTGTCGAGCGCGCGGGCGCGACGATCATCAACACGGGGATCGGCTGGCACGAGGCGCGCGTGCCGACCATCGCGACGTCGGTGCCGCGCGGCGCGTTCGCATGGGTGACGAAGAAAATGAAGGGCGAGGTCGGCATTCCGCTCGTGACAACCAACCGGATCAACCGGCCGGAAGTGGCCGAGCAGATTCTCGCGGATGGCTGCGCGGACATGGTGTCGATGGCGCGCCCGCTGCTCGCGGATGCCGAGTTCGTCGTCAAGGCCGCGCAGGGCCGCGCCGACGAGATCAACACCTGCATCGGCTGCAACCAGGCGTGCCTCGATCACGCGTTCAAGAACAAGATCGCGTCGTGCCTGCTGAATCCGCGCGCGTGCCACGAGACGGAATTGAAATACACGCGTGCGCAGCAGCCGAAGCGCATCGCGGTGGTCGGCGCGGGGCCGGCCGGGCTCGCCTGCTCTACCGTGCTCGCGCAGCGCGGCCATCAGGTCGACCTGTTCGACGGCGCAGCCGAGATCGGCGGCCAGTTCAACATGGCGAAGCGGGTTCCGGGCAAGGAAGAGTTTCATGAAGCGTTGCGCTACTTCGGCCGCCAGGTCGAGTTGACCGGCGTGAACCTGCACCTGAACCGCCGCGTCGACGCGAGCGACCTGATCGCGGGCGGCTACGACGAGATCGTGCTCGCAACGGGCGTCGCGCCGCGCGACCCGAAGATTCCGGGGCAGGACGGGCCGAACGTGCTCAGCTATATCGACGTGCTCGCGGGCAAGCAGCCGGTCGGCCGGCGTGTCGCGGTGGTCGGCGCGGGCGGGATCGGTTTCGACGTCGCCGAGTATCTGGTGCAGGACGGCGAGTCGCCGGCGCTCGATCTGGAAGAGTGGAAGGCCGAGTGGGGCGTGACCGACCCGGCCGCGACGCGCGGTGGCGTGACGCGTGCGCAGGTCGCGGCGCCCGCGCGTGAAGTGACGCTGCTGCAGCGCAAGGCCGCGCCGCTCGGCAAGGGGCTCGGCAAGACGACCGGCTGGATTCACCGTGCGACGCTGAAGATGAAGCAGGTGAAGATGATCGGCGGCGTGAACTACGAGCTGATCGATGCGCGCGGGCTGCATGTGTCGTACGGCGAGCAGCGCACCGATCACGAGCTGATCGAAGCCGACACGATCGTGCTCTGCACGGGGCAGGAGCCGCAGCGCGCATTGCTCGCGCCGCTGCAGGCGGCCGGGCGCTCGGTGCACCTGATCGGCGGCGCGGAACTGGCCGCCGAACTCGATGCGAAGCGCGCGATCGATCAGGGCGCGCGGCTCGCGGCGCGGCTGTAACGGGCGGTCGGTTCGATGGTCATTACGACGGTCGTCGCGTGGCGGTGGTCTGCCTGCGCGACGGCCCGTGATTGTCCATCCGATGCGCTGATTTGCGGGCGCAGGATGGCAGCGAAGAAGACGTACCGCGTCGCCACGCAACGTGGCGGCGCGCTCCCGGCAGACCGCGATCGGCCGGCGCGGCTCAGGCCGCTTCGGCGCGTTCTTCCTCTTCCGCTTCGAGCATCGCCTTGACGATCAGGTAGACGGCCGGCAGATCGTCGTCGTCGCGACGCCAGTCGACCGGTTCCTCGACGTCCGCGGCGACCAGCCGGCTGTCGCGCAGCCGGATGAATGCGTCGACGACGGTCGGATCGTTGCGGTTCAGGAAGCCGGCATTCGAGAAGGCCAGCTCCTCGACGTTCAGCAGCGCCTGCCAGCTCATCGTGCGAACGGCGGCAGGGTGGGTGCGGCGTCGCAGGCCGAGCGCCCGCTGCGCGGGGCCGCCGACGACACGCTGCAGATCGACGACCGCCCGCTGCGCGGCGCGCTCGAAGTGGACGGGGTTGAAGCCAGGTTGCTCGGGATCGAATGCGGATGACTGGAACATGGTCGCCTCACAAAAGTCCGTCCGTCTGTGGATGACGGAATTCGGGTCAAATGGTGCAAAAGCACTGTAAATATATACAGTGTTCAAGGCGGTTTCAAGTCCCGGATGAAGAATCTTGCCGGCGCGGACACGAGTGGACGTCGGGAAGCCGATGGAAGCCGGTACGCGAGCGCTGCCGGCGCGTTGTCGCGCCGATTCCGTGGGCCGCATTCGGCTTACACCGATTCCGCGATGGTCTCCCGCAGCCACCGATGCGCGGGATCGCGATGCACGCGCTCGTGCCACAGCATCGACATTTCATAGCCGGGCACCTCGACCGGCGCTTCCACGACGCGCAGTGCGGGCACGTCGCGCACCAGCCGCTCGGGCAGCATTGCGACGAGATCGGTGCTGGCGACGGCCGACATCACGAACAGGAAATGCGGCACGGACAGCACGACGCGTCGCGTGGCGCCAACTTTCGCGAGCGCTTCGTCCGTCACGCCGAAGAAGCCGCCGCCATCGGGCGACACGATCACGTGTTCGAGTGTGCCGAACTGCGCGAGCGTCGGGCGCCGCTTCAGCTTCGGATGCCCGGCGCGGCCGATGAGCACGTATCGCTCGACGAACAGCGGCAGGCGCCGCATGCCTGGCGGCGAGCCCTCGGTCGTATGAAAGGCCAGGTCGATGCCGTTTCGCTCGGCGTCCTGCTCGATGCGCGGCGGCACGAGCTCGACGACGGCGAGCCGCGTACCGGGCGCGGCCGCCCGCAGCGTGTTCAGCGCGGGCAGCACGATCGTCGATTCCCCGTAGTCGGTCGCGGCCACGCGCCATGTGTTCGTCGCGGTCGCGGGATCGAATGGCGTGGCCGGAACCACCGCGCGTTCGACGGCTTCGAGCGCATCCCGCAGCGGCTCGCGCAGCGCTTCCGCGCGCGCGGTCGGCCGCATTCCGCGCGGCCCCGGCAGCAGCAGGGGATCGCCGAACAGGTCGCGCAGTTTCTGCAACTGCACGCTCACCGACGGTTGCGACATGTTCAGCTTTTCGGCCGCGCGCGTGACGTTGTGCTCGGCGAGCAGCACGTCCAGCGTGACCAGCAGGTTCAGATCGAGTCGCCTGAGATTATTCATGGCTATACCTGGAATATCAGGAATTCATTTCAAATATACCTTCGGCGGGGGCATCCTGCAGTTATCCAATCAACGGAGTGACGAACATGAATGTGCTGATCGTTTATGCCCATCCCGAACCGCGTTCGCTGAACGGCGCGCTGCGCGACTTTGCCGTCGAGCATCTCGAAGCGGCCGGCCACACCGTGCAGGTGACCGACCTGTATGCGATGAACTGGAAGGCGGCGTTTGATGCGAGCGACGTGATCGATCGAGCGCCCGATGCGCGCTTCGATCCTGCGCTCGACTCGAAGCGTGCATTCGAGACGGGCACGCAACGCGACGATATCGCGTGCGAACAGGACAAGCTGAAGTGGGCCGATGCCGTGATCCTGCAGTTTCCGCTGTGGTGGTTCTCGATGCCGGCGATCATGAAGGGCTGGGTCGAGCGCGTGTATGCGTACGGTTTCGCATACGGCGTCGGCGAGCATTCCGACAAGCACTGGGGCGACCGTTACGGCGAGGGCTCGCTGGCAGGCAAGCGTGCGATGGTGATCGTGACGACCGGCGGCTGGGAGTCGCACTACAGCCCGCGCGGCATCAACGGGCCGATCGACGACGTGCTGTTCCCGATTCATCACGGGATTCTGTATTACCCGGGTTTCGATGTGCTGCCGCCGTTCGTGATTTACCGGACGGGAAAGATGAACGACGCGCGCTTCGAGGAAACGCGCGCGGCACTCGGCAGGCGTCTCGACGATCTGTGGACCGCGCAGCCGATTCCGTTCCGGCGGCAGAATGCAGGCGATTACGAGATTCCGGCGTTGACGCTGAAGGAGGAGGTTGCGCCGGGGAAGGCGGGGTTCGCGGCGCATCTCGTGCATGGGCGCTGATTGCGCACGATCATGACCGATCGATACGTCGTTCGACGCGCAGGCGGCCCGGCGGCTCGAAGTAGGTGCCGAATCGCACGAGCCCGGCATTCTTCAGGTGGCACGTCATCTCGAAGCTGACCAGGATGCCGGGATCGCGGTTGTCGACGATCCCGACGTCGATCGAGCGAATGCGCGGCTCGTATTTCAGCAGCGTTGCTTCCATCTGCTGCTTGAGCAAGTGCGCGGATGCGGGCAGTGCCTTGTAGATGTTCGTGAGATCGGGTAGCCCGTAGTCGGGCAGATGCTTGAGCGCACCGGCCCGTGTATTGAGAATGCGGCGTACGTTTTGCTGCACGCTCAGGCATTCGAGCGTCCGGTCGTCATAAGCGCCGATCGGTTCGCCACCGATCTGGCCGAGCAGCATGTCGTAGAGCGAGGGGCCGGCGGTCATCGGTCGTTCCATCGCGTAGTGCCGGGATCGCCGGCTGTCGGCGCGTCGACGAAGTCGATCGTCAACGATCCTTCGGCGGTGGCCGACAACAGGATTTGCCCTGGCGTAATGCCCGATGCCATCCGTCCAAGCAGTTCGCGGGATACGACCGGAAGCACGCGCTGGTTCAGGAATGCGTCGACGCCGCGTGCGCCGGATTCGCGCGACACGCAGTGCTGCGCGATCGATGCGATCAGATCGTCCGCACACGTCAGTGTCACCGCGTGTTGCCGATGAAGGCGTTCGGCGATCTTGTCCAGCTTGATCCGGACGATCGACGCGAGCGCCGCCGCACCGAGCGGTCGATAGACGAGTGTCTGAAAGCGTGCGAGCAGCGCAGGCTGGAAGTGAGCGACCAACTGAGGATGAACGGCTTCGCGCAGCGCCTCGTGCGTGATTGCCGGATCCTCGGCCGTTGCATCGTCGATTTGCGCGCTGCCGAGATTGGACGTCATCACGATCACGCAATGTCGGAAATCGATCTCGCGCCCTTCGCCGTCGCGCATCGTGCCGCGGTCGAACACCTGATAGAAAATGTCGAGCACGTCGCGATGCGCTTTCTCCACTTCGTCCAGCAGCACGACGCTGTACGGACGCTGACGCACGGCTTCGGTCAGGACGCCGCCGCGTCCGTAACCGACGTAGCCGGGCGGCGAGCCCTTGAGCTGCGATACCGTATGCGCTTCCTGGTACTCGGACAGGTTGATCGTCGTCAGCGCGGCTTCGCCGCCGAACAGCAGGTCGGCGAGTGCCAGCGCGGTTTCGGTCTTGCCGACGCCGGACGGCCCGGTGAGCAGGAACACGCCGAGCGGTGCGTGCTCGTTCTTCAGGCCGGCCTTGGCGGTACGCAGGCTCTCCGCCAGCGCACCGATCGCATCGTCCTGCGCAACCACGCGCGCAGCGAGCGTCGCTTCGAGCGTGAGCAGGCTCCGGAGTTCGTCGTCGACGAGATTGCCGACCGGCACACCGGTCCATTCAGCGACAACGCGCGCGATGGATTGCGCATCAACGTCGGCGTCGATCATCGGCGACTTGCCCTGAACGGTGGACAGCGCATCGATGGCATCGGAAATGGCTGCCGGATCAGGCGCGGGGCCGGCCGCGCCGCGAAGGGTGCGCAAGACGTCGACGAGTTCGCGTTCTCGCGTGTACCGGCCGAGCAGCGTGTCTGCGGTGTCGCGCACTGCGTTGTGTTCCGTGTCGATCGTGGCGCGCCGCTCGGTGAGGTCGCCTATTCCAGCACGGGAATCCGCATCGAGCGCGGCGCGTTCCAGTTCGAGTGCCGTCAGTGTCGCGCGTGCCTGTTGCAGCTCCACCGGCGGCACGTCGAGCGCCATGCGCACGCGCGCGGCAGCCGTGTCGATCAGATCGACGGCCTTGTCCGGCAACTGCCGGGCCGGAATGTAGCGGCGTGATAGCCGAACGGCCGCGACGATCGCCTCGTCGCGAATGTGGACGTCGTGATGCTTTGCATAGCGGCTTGCGAGCCCGCGCAGCATCAGGCAGGCCGTATCGTCGTCCGGCTCGTCGACCTTGATGATCTGGAAGCGCCGTTCGAGCGCGGCATCGCGTTCGAAATATTCCTTGTACTCGGCCCACGTGGTTGCCGCGATCGTGCGTAACTCGCCGCGCGCGAGCGCCGGCTTGAGCAGGTTGGCCGCGTCGGCGCCGCCCGCCGCGTTGCCCGCGCCGATCAGCGTATGCGCTTCGTCGATGAACAGCAGAATGGGTGTCGCCGATGTCCGCACCTCGTCGATCACGTTCTTCAGCCGTTGCTCGAATTCGCCCTTCACGCCTGCGCCGGCCTGCAGCAAGCCGAGGTCGAGCGTCAGGATGCGCGTGTCGCGGATCGTTTCCGGAACGCTGCCTTCGATCACGCGCAACGCGAGCCCTTCGACCAGCGCGGTCTTGCCGACACCCGGCTCGCCGACCAGGATCGGGTTGTTCTTGCGACGGCGCGCCAGCACGTCGATCATCTGCCGGATCTCCCGGTCGCGGCCGAAGACGGGGTCGATCTCGCCACGGCGGGCCTTCTCGGTCAGGTCGAGCGCAAAGCGCGCGAGTGCATTGTCGTCGGTGGCGCGAGACGGTGCCGGGAGCGCATGACGATCGATGGAAGCTTCCGTCGCGACATTGCCGGACGGATCGGCGGTTGGCGACGTTATCGGCTGCAACGCCATTTCATCGGACGCGTTCTCGGATGAGCGTCGACCGATCCGGGGCAGCACGCGCCGGATCTGCGCGCTCGAAACCGACAACAGCGGCCACGCACGTTGCGTGCGCAAGACGTGCGGCGCGTCGACGATCGCCTGCAGCAGATGGCCTGAGCGAATGGTGCCGTTGGAATCGTCCGACACCGCATGCGTCCACGCATCCTCGATCACCGTGGCGAGCTGCCGTGATAGCGCCGGCATGCCGCGCAACGTACGCGGCATGCGGTCGATCACGTCGATCAACGCATCCCACACCGCATCGATATCGAGATCGTAGTGGCGCAGGATCGCCGGAATGTCGCCGTCGTCCGCTTCGATCAGTTTCAGCACCCAGTGCTCGACCGCGATTTCGTCCGCGAGCCGGGTCTGGCACAGGCTCGCGGCGGCTTCGAGCGCGCGCGTGCAATGGGGATTGAGACGGCGAATGAGATGGGAGGCGTCCCGGAGAGGCGGCGTCATGTCGATAGCGGATCAGGAAGGGAGAGGGCGTGATCGTCGATGCCCATGCGAACCTGCGGAACCAGTTGCGAGCGGGCGGGCAGCCGATGCGTCGGAATCCGGCGCGAGCACGCATCGGATTCCGCCAGTCGGTCAGTGCATCAGGAACGTTCGTTCCACGTGTCCTTGTGGATAATGTTGCCGTCCTTGTACGACCACGTGATCGTCTCGTAGCGCAGTTCGACGTCTTCGAGATGGTTGTGCTTCTCGTAGTCGGGGTTCTTGATGTCGAGCATCTTCGGCTTCACGGCGACGATCTTCACGTTGTCGAGCTTCGTATTGAAGTACTCCTTCTCCTTGCCCGCGTCGTCGATCTTGTACCACTTGATCTCGACCGACTTCAGCGTCTGCCCGCTCGTTACGGCCTTGTACAGGTACGGCGTCGACGCGTCCGTCTCCTTCGTCAGCGTGATCGGCTTGTGCACGCGCGTGCCGGTGAGCTTGCCCGTGTTGCCGTCGGTCGGGATGTGCACGCCGTGATCGAACGCGACCAGTTCGACGCTGCCTTCGCGATCCTGGACGGTCACCGAACCCTTGATGTCCGCACCGCCGTCGTCCTTGAGCCACATGTAGGCCGGAATTGCCATATTTCCACTCCTTCTTATTCGTACTGCGAATTGCCGGAACCGGATTCCGGCGCTGACAAACCCGGGGCGGATGCCCCGGGAACCAAAACGCGTGTTACATCGCGGTGCGGATCGAAGTGGCCGGCGCCGGAATATCTGGCACCAGCGTGATTTCGACCCGGCGATTCCTTGCCCGGCCTTCCGGCGTGGCGTTGTCCGCGACCGGCCGTGTATCGCCGTAGCCCTGGATCGCGAATTGCGTCGTCGGCAAGCCCGATGCATCGACGAGCCAGTCGCGCACGGCGGTCGCGCGGTCGATCGACAGCTTCAGGTTGCGGTCGGGGCGGCCCTGGTCGTCCGTATAGCCGGCGACAAGTACGCGTTTGCCGCGATGCGCCTTGATCAGTTCGAGCGCATCGACCATCGCGCGCGTGGTGCCCGGCTTCAGCTGTGCTTTGCCGCTGTCGAACAGCGACATGCTGTCCAGCGTGACGACGGCGGGCGGCGGCGCGGGCGGTTCGTAGGAGGCGATCGCGTCGTCGAGCATCGGCAGCAGTCGAGCGCCGCGATACGTGCCGAACGAAAGGCGGAGCGGAACGCCGACGCGGGCATAGCGGTCGAGCTGGTCGCGGTCCGACGAGAGGGATTTGAGCGCGTCACGCTTCGCGGCGTCTTGCGTAGCGGGGAGGCGGCGGTAGCGCTCGACGTGTTCGCCGATTCGGGTCATCAGCGTTTCGTTGTTTTTCGCGGCGCCGCAGATGGCGGCGGTGGCCGCGCAAGCAACGACCGCGACGACATGCGCGACTGCGGTGACGCGCGGAGAGCGCCGCGACCGGCGCGGCATCGCGTCGATCAGCGGCTGCGGCAGCGGCCACGGCGCAGGTGACGCAGGCAGCGCGGCCGGTGCGATACCGATGCGCGCCCGGACTTCGCGTTCCCATGGCTTGCCGGGGCCCGTCGCGGGGCCATGGTCGAGCCAGCCGGCGCCGAACAACGGCCAGGGAGACGCAGGCTGGCGTCGGTCCGTCAGCGTGTCGAACACGGTACGGCGAGTCCATCCGATCAATGATCCGATCCCGGCGGCGCGTGCCGCGACTGCGTGGCTTGCGTCGGCATGGAGGGCATCGGATTCGGCTGCGTCGATCGCGGAGTCGAAACGGTGCGTGTCCGCGATCGGTGAGCCTGCCGATACGCCATACCACTGGGCCGCCGGCTCCGCTGAAACGGCTGTATCGGAGAGTCGCTGATAGATCGCGACGTAGCCCGGCAGCGGCGCGCCAAGCATGCGCGACGTGTCTGCAACTGCCTGCCGGATGACGCGTAGCGTTTGCGACAGGAGATCGTCGTTCGCATGAAGTCCCGGCGCGACCGACAACACGACGCAATCGGGGGCATGACCGTCCCGCCACTGGCGGACGGCGACGGCAAGGCGGGGAAGATCCTTGGGGCGATCGGCCCGCAACCAGATTGCGCCGTCGCCGACGTGGACGAAACGCGACCGCGTTGCGTCGCGATCGAACAAGGCGGGCAGGCCGTCCCCGGTGACGAGGGCGAGCGGCATCCTGGTGCGCAGCGAGACGGGCAGGTCGGCGGTCGCCGCGCCGAGTTGCGCGATCACGTGCACGTTTTGTTCGCGGGCATGTGTCAATCTGCGCGAATGCAACCAGACGATCAGCATCGAAAGCGCGCCGACGATCGCAATCAATCCCCACATGACGCCGCGGTCGACGGGCAAAACCCATCCGATGACGGCAAGCGCCAGTGCGGCCGAGATCATCACGACCGTGCGCAGCGGGTAGCCGAGCCCCGACAGGGCCGCGCGCGCGGCATCGGCGTCGGCACGGGTTGCCACCGACGGGAGAGCGGTATCGGAAGTCACGGCCGCTTCGCTTTCTGGACGAGTTGTGCCAGTTCCGCATCGAGGATGCGATCCCACGCGAACCACACGAACATCGCGACCACGCATGCCGTTCCCGCAATCGCCCACGGAGACAGGCGTCTGAGCCGGTCGATCAGCCGCGTGTGCGAGCGGTCGGTGACGAACCCCGGCCGTGAGGTCGGTCGCAACTGATCGATCCGAGCGACCAGCGCAGCGATCAATGCCTGCCGCTTCGCTTCGCCTTCGTTGGCATTCGCCTGTGGGCCCGAACGGGCAGCGTAACGGCCGCGGAACCCCAGGCCGAGCACGGCTGCATAGCATTCGAGCAGATCGACGTTCGGTGCAGGTTCGCGCATCCGGTGCTCGAGGCGCTCGTAGATGCGCGTTCCCGCGTCGTGAGTGCCGAATCGGTCGACCTGCAGCGGTCGGGACTCCCAGTTCCCCTTGTCCGATGCGGGAAGGTGCCGCAATGCCGCTTCATCGATCAGCCCGCACTGGGCGAGGACGGCGTCGTCCCGGATATCGGCGGCGATCCCTTGAGCATCGAGTGCCGTCGCGAACTGCGCGATGAGCCGGACGCACTGTTGACGCAGATTTTCCTGGCTGTCGACCTGCCCACCGTTCGACAGATGGGTGACGAGCAGCGCCGTATCGCGCAGTTGTGCCCGCATCGAAGGCCGGGGCGAGCGGTCGGGCGATGGCTCCCGCGCCAGTAGCGCGGAATCTTGACGCGTGGAGACGATGGCATTCATCAGCGCAGCACCGCATAGAGTTCGATCGACGCGTCCGGAATCGACGCGGGCAGGTAGATCTGGCAAGCGCGTGCGGCGAGCATCCGCGCATGCGCGGCGTCATGCGCATCGAGCGCGAAGTAGTGGTTGTCCAGCCGGACCGGAATGGCGCCGGGCACGCGCTGCACGGCCTTGAGCGGAATGCCGGCCACCGCGGAATTGACGATGTGCTCGACGTCGTCCGGCGCACCGATCTTGCACAGGCGCGGAAACTGCTCGACGAGCTCGAATGCCGGCAGCGCGGCGTTGACGGACAGGTACCAGTCCGCCGCACCTACGACGATCCGCTCGTCACGGAACTGGCCGGCCCAGGTTGTCGGCGTCGTATGCGAAAGCCCGATCGACACGACGCGCGACGGGATGATTGCGTCCAGCAGATCGCGGATCAGAGATTCGAGCGTCGCGAAGACTTCATGTGCGCCGGCATGATCGTAGGGCGGGATGTCGGTCAGCGACACGCGCGTCGAGAACGTGGTCAACGACCCTGCCAACTGAGCGAGTACCTGGTACAGGCGATCCGTGGGCTGCCCCGGATGCGACGCGAGGAAGCGCAGTTGCGGCCACGCTTGATGAATGCAGTGCAGGAGCCAGTAGAGCTGGACATCGGCGACGCCGTATTCGGCTACCTGCTCGATCCGTTCACTGCGGCGCGCGCCGAGGAGCGCGCTTTTGGCGGCGAGGATATCCGCAAGCCGCCGGATGCGCTCGATATGCAGTGGATGACCCGACAGCGACAGGCAGGGCGGCACATATCCGCGATCGATCTGGAACTGGCCGCTCGTCGTGCGCGTCAGGCGGGCGATCGCGCATGCCGTATCGTCGGCGTGCGATTCGTAGCCGTACAGCAACCGGACCGCGTGGCGCTCGGCGGCGATTTCGGTTTCCGCCGTTCCGTTCAGGTCCGTCACCTTGACGAATTCGCGGTACGCACGACGCGGGCGGGCCAGCGCCGTTTCGTCGAAACGGCAGTTGCTGCCGTTCGCATCGGGCAGCGCGAGTGCGGCGAGCACATCGACGGTCTGGGTCTCGGCAGGAATTTCACCGACGAGGTCGCGAGCGGGCGGCAGTGCGTCGGCGACGGTCGTGTCGACCGGCGTGCCATCCGGGAAGCGTAGCCGCAGCCGCGTGAGCTTCAGGCGGCCGGAGGCCAGTGCTTCTTCGTCGACGTCGACGTTCAGCGTTCCCCAAGGCGATACGGCGATGGCCGACGCCAGCTGTTGCAGCGCGAACCCGTTCCAGCGGTCCTGCTGCTGGAAATGCTGCTGCGTAAGAATCAGCCCTTCATGCCAGAGCGGCTTTTCGATCCGCATGGTTTGGTCTATATCGATTAGGAATTATGAGGCGCCGATTCTAACCATCGTTTTCAGATTTCGTATACCCCGGAATTGGGTGAATCGTTGACGAATGTGTCATTTATATCGAGATAAGAAAGAGGTTGATTTTGAGATTTAGTGACTTGGTGGATTTCCTAGTGGATGGATTTGTGGTGCGTTGATTTATTGGGATTTGTCCGATCTTGCTGATCGGTTTTTATTCATAAAAATCAGTTGCTTGGGTGGTGTGGTGCGTTATTTGGGATTGGTTTTGTATATGGGTTGGTCTCGATCCGATAAGTTGGGGTGGGGTTTTGTGTATTCGTACTAGTATTGTTTGTGAAATTTAATTTGTGGTTGGTGATCGGTTTTCAATTTTGATGGTTTACTTCGTGTGAGGGTGCGTGATATTTTTTGCCGCCTGAATCGGATGTCGTGCCGCGAATATCCGATTCGGTCGTCCGTCAATACGTGTTGCGGGGTTGAGCAAAGGTGACGTGAACGACAGAGCACCAGCGGTTGCCGGTGCACATCGCGGAGTCTTCAAGCTTCCCGAGATAAGGAGAACGAATTGGATAGCTTTCAGCGAGAGATCCCGAAGAGCCGGGTGTCGATCACTCTTGATCTGCATACGGGCGGGGCGCAAAAGAAGGTCGAACTGCCGCTGAAGCTGCTGGTGGCGAGCGACTTCAGCGCCGGCCGCGAGCAGGCGCCGCTGGCCGAGCGGAAGAAAGTGAACATCGACAAGAACAACTTCGATGCCGTGCTGGCCGACTACGCACCGGATCTCAGGATCGCTGCGATCAACACGCTGGCCGGCGACGGCTCGGAATTGCCCGTCAACCTGTCGTTCCGGTCGATCAAGGATTTCGAGCCCGAGCAGGTGGCGCGCCAGATTCCGGAGCTTCAGGCGCTCCTCGCGATGCGCAATCTGTTGCGCGACCTGAAATCGAACCTGCTCGACAACGGCACGTTCCGTCGCGAGTTCGAGAAGGTGCTGAAGGACGACCGACTGTCCGCGAAGCTCCGTGGAGAACTCGCGCAGATCGCGACCGCCGCGACGCAGCCGGAAGGGCATGCGTGAGCGACGCCGGGCAAAGCGCGCGTTCAGCGCATTCCGCAACATCGTAGCGATTCGATCGCAGACAGGACCCGAAATGAAATCCACTGAAACGCAGCAGGCCGGCGCGACCGAGACCGTCGTGCTGGATGCCCCGCACGGGGATATCGACAGCGTCTATGCATCGCTGTGCAGCAAGATCAACCTGAAGCCCGTCAACGAAGCGCGCCCGCTCGAGGCGTTCCGCGACAACGACATGCTGTCCGAGGCGTCGGCCGACGAGCGCATCGCACGCGGGATGGGCGCGTTCCTCGAGCTCGTCGCGAAGGCGAGCCAGCCGGTCGATCGTCTGGACAAGTCGCTGCTCGACTTTCATATCGGCCAGATCGACCGGCAGATCGGTCGCCAGCTCGACGCGGTGATGCATGCACCGGAATTCCAGGCGCTCGAAGCGCGCTGGCGTGGCCTGAAGATGCTCGTGAGCCGTACCGATTTCCGCAAGAACGCGCGAATCGAGGTGCTGGACGTGTCGAAGGATGCGCTGCAGCGCGATTTCGAGGACACGCCCGAACTGATCCAGAGCGGCCTGTATCGCCTGACGTACATCGAGGAATACGACACGCCGGGCGGCCAGCCGATCAGCGCGATGATCAGCGACTTCGAGTTTGCGAATTCGCCGATGGATGTTGCGCTGCTGCGGAACATCTCGAAGGTGGCCGCTGCCGCGCACATGCCGTTCATCGGCTCGGTCGGGCCGGCGTTCTTCGGCAAGCAGTCGATGGAGGAAGTGGCGGCGATCCAGGACATCGGCAACTACTTCGATCGCGCCGAATACATCAAGTGGAAGAGCTTCCGCGATACCGACGACGCCCGCTACGTCGGTCTGACGATGCCTCGCGTGCTCGGCCGTCTGCCGTACGGCAAGGATACGGCGCCGGTGCGGGCGTTCAACTACGAGGAAGCCGTCAAGGGCCCCGATCACAACAAGTACCTGTGGGTGAACGCGTCGTTCGCGTTCGCGGCGAACATGGTGCGCAGCTTTGTCAGCAATGGCTGGTGCGTGCAGATTCGCGGGCCGCAGGCGGGCGGCAAGGTCGAGGATCTGCCGGTTCACCTGTACGACCTCGGCACCGGCTATCAGCCGAAGATTCCGACCGAGGTGCTGATTCCGGAAACGCGCGAATTCGAGTTTGCGAATCTCGGCTTCATCCCGTTGTCGTTCTACAAGAACCACGACTTCGCATGTTTCTTCTCCGCGAGCTCGACGCAGAAGCCTGCGCTGTACGAGACCAAGGAAGCCACGGCGAACAGTCGCATCAACGCGCGGTTGCCGTACATCTTCCTGCTGTCGCGTATCGCGCACTACCTGAAGCTGATCCAGCGCGAAAACATCGGCACGACCAAGGATCGTCGGTTGCTGGAACTCGAACTGAACGGCTGGATCAAGGGGCTCGTGACCGAGATGAAGGATCCCGGCGACGAGCTGCAGGCATCGCACCCGCTGCGCGACGCGAAGGTGACGGTCGAGGACATCGACGACAACCCGGGTTTCTTCCGGATCAAGCTGTTCATCGTGCCGCACTTCCAGGTCGAAGGGATGGATATCGGGCTGTCGCTCGTGTCGCAGATGCCGAAGGCCAAGAACTGATCTGACGTTTGTGTGCGAGCCGCCGGGGTATCGATGGTTGCCCCGGCGGCGCAGCGCGTGTTGCGCGACCGGGAGAATCCATGTCGATGATTTTGCCTACGCAGGCTTATGAATTGAAGCTGGCGCCGCATCCGGCGCCGTTCTCGATCCTGACGTTCACCGGGCTGGACCGCGTGAGCCAGCTTTATCGATACGAGATCGAATTCACAAGCCCGGCGGCGGGGATTCCGATGGATCAGGTGCTGGGCCGGCCGGCGAAGTTCAGTGCCGATCCGATCGATCCGAACATGGATTACCTGCGGAAGATGTTCGGGGAGAACGCGGCGCAGTTCAGTGCGAAGCCTGCGGCGTATACGGTTCATGGCGTGATCACGCAGTTCGACGAGTTGGAGACGTCGGCGGATGAAACGCGCTATCGGGTCGTGCTTGAGCCGACGCTGGCCGATCTCGACCGTGGTGTGACCAGCCGTTTGTTTCAGAAGCAGTCGGTCGAGGAGATCGTGACCGATACGCTGCGGCATTACGGGTATCGCGCAGGTGTCGATTTCCAGTTTCAGTTGCGCGGGCAGTACAAGCGTCGCGAGTACGTGACGCAGTATCACGAGACGACGTTCGCGTTTATCCGGCGCATTTGCGCGGAAGAGGGAATCTGGTTTCGCTGGGAGCAGAAGAAGGATCGCGCCGTGGTCGTGTTCGGCGACGATCTGGATGCGTATGCGCGCAAGCAGCGCACGGTGCCGTATCGACGTGACTCGGGGCTGGAGAGCGTCGGCGCCGATGCGATCAAGACACTCGGGCGCGAGATGAAGCGTGTGCTGGAAGCGGTGCGGTTGCATGACTACAACCATCGGCAGGCCGAGGTGTCGTTGCTGGTTGAGGAAAACACGGCGCGCGACGACAAGACGACGAACGCCGTCGATTATCGCTGGGGCGAGCATTACGAGACGCCCGAAGAAGGTAAGCGGGTGGCCCGGTTGCGGCACGAAGCCCATCTGGCCGAGCAGATCACGTTCAAGGGGACGGGCAATCCGTTCTGGCTCGAAGCCGGTGAGGTGATGCGGGTCGAGCCGAATCAGGTCGATGCGAAGCACGGGATTTTCGTGACGTCGGTCGAGTCGTGTGGCGGGCGGAACGAGGCGTACTGGGTGGCGTTCGAGGGGATTCCGTCGGATCGGGTGTGGCGTACGTCGGTAGCTTCGGTTTCGCGGCCGGTGGTTGACGGGATTCTGCCGGCTCGGATTACGTCACCGGGGAATTACAAGTATGCGTATCTGACCGAGCAGGGCTGGTACGTGATCAAGCTGCCGTTCGATCTCGACGAATGGAGCCCGGGTGGGACGAGCCGGCCGGTGCGGTTTGCGAAGCCTTATAGCGGTGACAACTACGGGCATCACTTTCCACTGATCGATGGGGCGGAGGTGGCCATTGTCCATACGGACGGCGATCCGAATCGGCCGGTGATCATCGGTGCGATGCACGACAGCGTGCATCCGGATCTGGTCAACAACCTGAACCATACGCGGAATCTTATTCGTACGGCTGCGCGGAATGAGTTGCGGATGGAGGATAAGGAGGGTGTCGAGCATATTCACCTGACTACTCCGTTTCAGACCAGTGAGCTGAATCTGGGGCACATGGTTGATGATGCCCGCAACGAACGAGGTCAGGGGGCCGAGCTACGTACCGACGGACATCTTGCGGCACGCGGCCCGAAGGGCATGCTGCTGAGTACTGAAGCGCAGGTTGGCGCCGCGGGTCGCCAGCTCGACATGAAAGACGCCCAGGAGCAGTTGCAGCGGGCGATCGATCGCATGGAGTCGCTTTCCGAGGCAGTGCGAGCCGCAGAGGCGACCGTCGCCGAACTGCAGCAACAGAAGTCGTTCTATGCGGAAGCGCTCGACGGCTTGAAACGCTCGGCAATTCTCGCGAGTGCGCCCTCAGGTATTGGGCTCACGTCCGGGGAGCATTTGCAGGTCAATGCGGACCGGAATCTGATTGCGACCGCCGGCGGGAATTTCGACATCGGAATCATGCGGAACTTCACCGTTGCGGCCGGAAGACAGGTGTCGCTCTTTGCGCAGGCACTGGGGGTGCGGGTCACCGCGGCCAAACAGGATGTTGTTGTCCAGGCCCGCACGGGGGCGATGGCGCTGTCGGCGTCGAAGAACATCAACTTCACCAGTACCGATGGTGAGATTCTTGCCGCCTCGCACGGCGCGCTTACGCTGACGAGCGGAGGCGCCTACCTCAAGATCGACGGCGGCAACATCGAACTCGGATGCCCGGGTGATATCACGCTCAAGTGCGGAAATTTCCACTGGACTGACCCTGCCTCGCTTTCGGTTCCACTGCCGAGCATGCCAATTGGGCCATGCAAGGAGTGTTTGCTCGATGCGCACCGCGGTGTCGAAGCAATGACGGAGGTCGCCTGATGACCGGAACCGAGCGTGTGATGTCAGCCGGCGACTCGGACGCGGCATGGGAGGTATGGCGCAATCGATTGTTGTCGCAGTTCGAAGCATTCGACGCAAGCGATGTTTCGGCGTACCTGTACGTACTCGCCGATGCACGCGCGAACCAGGATCTCGACAAGCTGCTGGTTCGGGTTCCAAGGCTGGAATGGCACTCGCTGTGGGACGGCACCGTCCTCGAGTCCTACACGGACATCGCGCCCTATCTGATTGCGATCGATCGTTTCGCATTTGATGATCCACGCGATCTGCAGAGCCGGCTCGTCCGGCGGTTCTGGAAAGAGTCGAGCGGGCAGCACATGCTGACTTGGATATGGTCTCCGTTCCCGACGCGGCTTCTGGTTGAGCACTTTCGAGCGTTCTGTCGTTACTCGACGCCGGACAGGCGCGCGTACTTCCTGCATTTCTACGACAACCGGATTCTTGCCCGGTTACGGGCAGTCTGGAGCGGAGAACAGGCCCAGGCGTTTCTCTCGCCGTGTGCCGAGATCTGGTATCGCGATCGCGAATCGAACGAGATCGTATGGCGGAACGATGCAGGTGTGACCGCTGGTGTCGTCGAGGGAGAGCGCGCAATGACCATCGAGCAGCACATGGCTTTGCTGCGACTCGGTAGCGCGGACAAGCTCGCGATGCAGTTGCGCACGATGTACGGGGCGATGCTCGACGATCTCACGGATTCGGCGCTTTACCGACGTGTTGCGGAACAGTTGGAGCGGGCGGGTCGATACGACATCAAGGATGCCGATGATCTCTTGAACTACGTTTCGAAGGGCATCGCCATTTCGCCGCGATTCGACGAGCATCCGGTGATCCATGAGCGATTGGTGCGCGCCATGAACGGCGGGCAGACGTATCGGGACGCGCTGAGTTGTATCGACGCCGTCGCTTTGTGCGAGGCGTCTGGCGTGGCACCGGACGTCGAGGGACCTGGAGGGTTCTCGCATGATTAAACGGGTCTTCATATCGCTTGCGGTGGTGCTGACGCTGGCTGGCTGCGACGCATTTTCATCGGAGCCGACCTACGGAGGTGTCAGCATCATGGGACTCAATTACACGCCGTTCAATCTGAGTGAATTCACTATTCGTGACAAGTATGGCAATAGGGCGAGCGGTGGGGGCGATCTGCCGCCAAGTGCGGGCGCTGGTAGGTTGAGCTGTTGCTACAAACTGAAGGGAACGGATTTTACGGTCGACTGGGAAGTGTATGACCAAGATGAGTTCATGAAGGATCCGTACGCACCAATCAAGACGATTCACAAGACAACCGAAGTCAAGTTCCCGCCAACCAAGGTCACAGGTGGAGCGGGGGAGGTGGTGCTCGCGGTGCATTTCTATCCGGACGATCACATCGAGTTCGAATTTCGTAACGACATGAGCGGGACGAGGATCGCCTATACGAAGGTGGATCACTGGTTTCAAACCAACTACGGGAAAGCGGCCAACCCGAATGATGACGACATGGCCGTTGCGTATAGACGTACTGCGCGGATTGCGTCACAGGGCTGGTTGAAGTATCGCCTGACTGACACGAAGGATCTGGAGCAGTACGTGTACTACACACAGTTAGTCAATCCAAGATTTGACGAGCATCCGGTCGTGCAACGGATCTTGACGGAGACGAAAGGCAAGCCTGGTGCGTTCGGTGCGGCGATGCAGAGCCTGCCGGATACCGTTATTCAGGATATCAGAGGAGGTCGGCTTGACTAGACGACATCTAGTGGTGAGTGGCGCTCGTCTGAGTCGACACGGTTTTGATTCGAGCACGTTTCGCTCGAGAGACGAGGATCATGCGTCGGATCGAGTTCTTGCGTTGGGATGTTTCATCAATGATTAAACGAATCTTCATCTTGTGGGCTGTGACCCTGACATTGGTCGGTTGCGACGCGGTTTCATCGGAGCCGACCTACGGCGGTATCAGCATCATGGGACTCAATTACACACCGTTCAATCTGAGCAGATTCACTATTCGTGACAAGTATGGCAACAGGGCGAGAGGCGGGGGCGATTTGCCGCCAAGCGCGGGCGCTGGCAGGCTGAGTTGTTGCTACAAACTGAAGGGAACGGATTTTACGGTCGACTGGGAGATATATGACCAGGACGAATTCATGAAAGATCCGTATGCGCCAATCAAGAAGATACACAAGACGACCGAGGTCAAGTTCCCGCCAACCAAGGTCACTGGTGGAGCGGGGGAGGTGGTGCTCGCGGTGCATTTCTATCCGGACGATCACATCGAGTTCGAATTGCGTAACGACATGAGCGGGACGAGGATTGACTATACGGAAGTGGATCACTGGCTTCAAACCAACTACGGGAAAGCAGCTAATCCGGATGACGATGACATGGCCGTGGCGTATAGACGTACTGCACGGATTGCGTCACAGGGGTGGTTGAAGTATCGCCTGACTGACACGAAGGATCTGGAGCAGTACGTGTACTACGCGCAACTAGTCAATCCAAGATTTGATGAGCATCCGGTCGTGCAACGGATCTTGAAGGAGACGAAAGGCAAGCCTGGTGCGTTCGGTGCAGCGATGCAGAGCCTGCCGGACGCAGTCGTCCGAGAAATCAAGAGTAATCGCTTTGAACGAGTCACGGTAAGAGGCCAGCATGACTGATAAAACTCTCCTGGATCCAGCGGAACGAACTCCGCCCGAAGTGCGTGCTGCAATCGGGGAGAATCAGAGGGCATATCCAAATGACGCGTGCATTCCCTGCGGAGCCGTTATACACGTCGGATTTTTTTTCGATGGATTCGGCCGCCATCGAGACTACGACGATGAGAATACTTCTCGATATTCAAATATTTGTCGACTCTGGGAAGCTCATCGCGATAACAAGGATCGACGTCGGAGGCAAGAGTCCAACCAATTTTGGTATCCACTCTACTATTCTGGAATCGGAACCGAGTTGAATAAGGAGGCTCGAAAGGGTCAGATTGTTTCTGCCGGATTTAAGCTTGGAAAACAAGGAGCCAAAGCAGCAGGCTCGATCGCAACTAGTGTCGGCAAGAACGTAACCGGTGTAAAACGACTTCCCGTCGACCCGGAAGACACTATCACGGAAGGACTCAAGAAGGGGTTCAAGGAATTTTCGTACCGTCCGATCGTGAAGTCTTTCAAGGACTTGGTCGACTCTGTCGAATCCGCGCCGCGCAATATCGGTCGAATGTTGCAACTGCAGCGCGACAATCGCTGGCTTCGACGCGGTCGTGCCGCCACTCGCGCGATTCTTTACGACGCGAAGAAGAATTTTCCGTCAATTGCCTGGAGTACCGCCAAGTCGGTGTTCTTTGGCGTCGGACTTGATTCGATTCCATGGTTTCGCGACAACCGTGCGATCGCCCGTGTATTTGGAACAGGCATCGAGGACCGATTGGCGGCCGCGATGAACCAGTTTGAAAAATCGATCGACGACGTCAAGCAGAAAATGCCGAAGATCCAGCGGATCCAGGTATCCATCTTCGGTGCTGATCGTGGCTGTGTTCTGGCTCGAGCACTCGCGAATGAGCTGACTCAAAGGTACCAGCGCCCGAGCGATACGAAGCTGGCCTTTGTCGATCCGAAAGATCCCAACCAGACGGCTATTCCGATCGAAATCAAGTTCCTCGGACTGCTGGATGCCGTGTCTTCGTTGATGGAGGAAAACAAGCTACTAGGGATCGTGCCGGTCCTTGGCTTGCTCAAACAGAACTACGGAGACCGCGATCTATCGGTGCCGGCGTCGGTGCAGCGATGCGTGCATTTTGCTGCGGCTCACGAGCTGCGTTTCTATCAGCGACTTGATAGCCTTGAGAACACGCGCGGGCTTCAATACCTCTATCCCGGAACGAGCGAAGACATCACGGGCGGCGCGCCTCCGGGGACGCATGGGGCACGCGCGGAACTGCAGCGTGTCGTTTTACGCGACATGCTTAACGAGGCGGTCTCACATGGAGTCGTGCTCGATACGATGGAGGACCTGTTTAAGTTCAAGGGTGAAACGTTTGCCAAGTTCACCCTCGCAAATCCCGTCTCCGACGGCAAAGCAACTTACAAAATCGGAGAACTGGTTGACGCGTACCGTCAGATGGTTCCCTACGTCGCGCGCCTGAATTTCCTTGAACACATGCAGGTGTTCCTGCGCTGGATGGCGGTTCGCTATCAATCGCCCGCGTTTCGCGCAACCATGACGAGTCGATTCGACGGGCTTGCGTCGCGGCACCGGGAGCTTTTGAAGGAGCGCAACGACGCAGAGGCCGCGTATGTCGCACTGCGCAACCAGCGACCACCGGCCGATAGCGTGACGCTCGGAAAAGCTTTGGCACGTTGGCAGAACTCGCTCATTCCGGAAATGCTTTCCAGTCGTGACGCAGGCATCGAGAAAGCGCGCCCTTCCGTGGGCGTTTGGGAGCGTATCCAAAGCGAATCCGAAGAGCTGATGCGACGCGAATCCCAGCAAACCGGGTTGCAGAAATCGGCAAATGTCATACGTGAAATGGCTCAACACGGTGCGTTGCCATGGGACGCCGACCCGGAGTTCAGCGCAACGGCGATCGAAGCCTGGATGATGACGCCAGAACAGGAAGCGCTGATCCAGGCATGGAAGATGGGCCTGAGCGGCAAGAACCCGCTGCCGCCGAAAGTCATGGCGCTATTCGATCTGCTGGTTCACGACACGATGTTGACGAGTTGGCATGACCACGTGCTGTCGTCGAATCTGTACTTCCAGACACGCGCTATCGACACGTTCGGAAATAGCGACTATGTCGACGAGGAAAAAAAACGCAAGCGCGTCGAAAAGCATGGAGAACGCGTCAAGCGGACCAGCGAGGCGATGGCACCTGCTGCCCGGTTGCCGGGACGCTTGTAACGCAAGATCAATCGCTCACTGTCGAACTGCGGTGGCGATTCCAGTTTATTTCGGGGGGACATATGGCAGGCATCATTCGCGTCGGAGACAGCCACACCGGCGGTGGCAACGTAACGGCTGGTTCGGACAAGCGCCTTTTCATGGGCCGTCCGCTGGCCCGGCTCCACGATCCCGTGACCTGCCCGCGGCACGGTGACAACCATATCGCAACCGCAACCTCGGGTGCATTCGATGATGGTCGCGAAGTCGCGCAGCACGACGATGTGTGCGAGTGCGGCTGTCGTTTGCTTTCCACTCTTCCGAACAGCGGGCGCTGCTAATCAATGGCGCTGGATTTCTCGTCCCTTCCGCCTGAAAAACCGGTTCCCGACAAATCGCCATCGCGGTTTCTCTGGGGCGCGGTGTTCGTCGCGCTGACGTCGGCCGGCATATTTGCCGTACTGATGCTTTGGCCGAAAAGCGAACCGACCGACACGCCATGGTTCTGGATATGCGTGTCCGTTTACCCGGCGGTTTTTTCCGCCTTCATCGTGTCCCGGCGCTATCGGGCATACGAACTCGAGCGCGCGAAAGTCCAGGCATGGAACGATGCAAGTAGGAAGTATAACGCGCAAGCTTTTGCGCGAGAGAGCGTGCCGATGCTTGTCCTGGGAGCGACCGCACGTGTAACCGCAGATGATACGGAAAATGGTATCGACCAGATCGTCGATGGAACGATGAAGTTGCGTGCCAAGGCTTCGGAGCCGAAAGCAAACGAATCGGTTTCGACAAGATGGTTTGAGCCGATTGAGGCCCGCCTGGCCGCAGACGATGCGGAACGTCATGAGTCGGTTCTTGAATGGCTGTACGAGCGACTGCTGAACGATTTGAAGCAAACCCTGGCCGCGCTTCATCCGGATCTGCCGTTGCGCGTTTTGCTCGATCTTTCCGGTTATGCCGGAGCGGTCGACGCGGTCGAGTTTTGGCGGAGCGAATGGCGACGTCACGAGTTGCCATTCGCGAGAACGGACCGTGCTCCAGAGCCACTCGATCTGATGACGGTCGATTCCTGGCTCGACGATCAGAACGGGCCGCTGCATCAGCATGCGGTATTGCTCGTATCCATAACACTCAACAAAGTGATTGACGAGCCGCCGGCAAAGGGTTCGGCGGAAGCCGGGGTGGGATTGTTGTTGGTTTCCGAGGCGCTTGCGTCGCGCTTCGAATTGCAACCGATTGCTGCGTTCCACCGACCCCGTCGAGCCGGTCATGACAACCCCGAGTGTGCGCTGACCTACGGGCTTCGTTGGGGCGGTGCCACACCGGATGACATAGGAGCGCTCTGGATGACCGGATTCGATAGCCTGGCAGCCGGTTCCGTGCGCACGGCGTTGAGCGCAGGCAGTCCGGAAGGAGAGAACGGCGAACCCGTACCGGAGTTTGAACTCGATCGAATCGTTGGCGAGGCGGGAACCTCGGCGGGATGGCTCGCCGCAGCTTGCGCAACGTATATGGCCGGTCAATCGCCAAAGCCGCAGTTGGTCGTACAGCGCGACGAGGCCGATATGTTCATCGCTGTCGTGACGAACCTGGATAACGCATCAACAACACACGCACTTCCGCATGAATCGGATATTCAAACTTGACCTGTTCGGGACCATTGTTTTTGTCGTTCTTCCTGGGCTGATCGTCTGGATGCGACCGCACTGGGTTGGAATATCCGTGGCGGATCGGGGATTGGCGCTGGCCGCTTTATGCGCCATATTCGTGGCGCTCTTGCTCATTTTCAGCTTCAGTGATTCGTCCCGGTCGGCCAATGGCTGGCGCGCAGTGAAGAAGTGGGTCAATGACCACGTTCGTCGTGCACCGGCTTCGTCGGGAAACGACCCGACGGGTAATGCCGCGATTCGAGTCGAATCGCTTAAGCAGGCCCAGATGGAGAGACACGGCTGGCGATGGCGCTATCGCGATCGCTGGGTGCTTATTGCAGGTGACTATCCGCTGGTCCGGCGTCTCGCGCCTGGGTTGGCCGATACCGGCTACGCGATTTTCGGCAATACGATCGTGCTATATGCGCGTCAAATTGACGGCAAACTCGACACCGAATGGCTCGATCGGATTCGTCGTCTGCGCCGTTGTCGTCCGATCGATGCGATCGTCGCTGTCACGCGTCATCGAAGCGCCGGCGATGCATCTTTCGACGTCGACGAACTCGCCGCGCGGCTTGCTCGCCACGCACGCACGCTGCGCTGGGCTGCGCCGGCCTATCTTCTGGACGTGACGGATTTCGGCAGCGAACGAGTTGGTCCGGACGAATCGATGGGTTTTACGTGGACAAATACACGCTTGAATGATGAAGCGATTGACGAGTCGTTGCGAAATCTCGTCGACAATCTCTCGGACGCTGGTGTCGCGCGCCTCGCCTTGAATGCCGATGATCGCTACCCGGCCGAACTATCGCAGCATGTTTCGAGGTTGCGCGGGACGTTGTCGGATCTGCTGCTTCGAACCGCCGAATCCACCGTTTCGAGACATGCGCTTCACGGGCTGATGTTCGCGCCTCTATTCAAGGAGCGGGATCTGGCGACGCCAGATTCCGGTCTGCCGAGAGGCGATTCGATTGATGGCAACCTACTGCCCAATCCCCAACACCGAACGATCTGGCAAACCGTCGCCGATCACAGCCGCAAGGTTCATGGTCGCCGCGTCGGCTTTTCGCTGTCGACCACGGCGGCGTGGATGGCGACTGCCGTGATCGGCTTCTGGATTGCCGGCACGATGCTGTCCGGCTTCGTCAACCGCGCAACGATCGGAAGTGCTGCAGACACGGTCTCGAAGCTCAAGGGAATCCGGAATCCGACGCAGTCACTGCAAACGCTCACCTACCTTGACCGACAGATCGACACGCTTGAAATTCACCAGCGCACCCGCGCACCGCTGAGTGCCCGCTTCGGCATGAATCGCGACCGCGCATTGCTCGATGCCCTCTGGCCACACTATGCCGATGCGGCGAACCGCATTCTCGTCGGCCCGATTCGCCGGCAGCTCGAGGCGCGACTGCATCAACTGGCATCGCTATCCGACGCAGAAATCGCCAGCGGCGGCGATACGCAAGTACAGGCCGCATACGACACGCTCAAGACCTATCTGATGCTCGCGAAGCCGGAGCGCACGGTGGCCGCATTCCTGACACCCCAGCTCGTCGCGACGTCCATGCCGGCGCGCCCCGTCAGTTCATCGTTGTCGCCAGGCAGATGGGAGGACTTGCGGCAGCAAGCCATCACATTCTTCACGAACCATCTGGGACCCGGTGCGAAGTCGACGGCGGCTGCGTTGGCAATCGCACCGGACAGTACCTTGATCGCAGCAACCCGCCAGACGGTGATCGGCGTTCGGGGCATTCAGAATTCGCGGGACGCGGTCTACCAGCAGATCCTCGACGAAGCGACGCCGAAGTACCCGCCGGTATCGCTTGCCACGCTGCTGGGTGACGCGGCATCCCAGGCTGGTGCCGGTGGCGCGACAAGCCGCGGCTTGTTCAACACGACCATGACCATACCGGGCGTATTCACGCGCGCAGCATGGGACGAACGGATCGCCAAGGCCATCGACGAAGCTGGCGAGCAACACGACGTGTCGAGCGACTGGGTGCTTTCCGACACCAACGCCGCCGGCCAGTCCTCGTCGACCCTAAAGGACGAACTGCGCCAACGCTATTTCGACGACTATGCGCGCGCGTGGGCACAGTTCCTCAACAGCGTGCGCTGGCAACCGGCACCGACGCTTTCCGCCACGGCCGATCAACTGACCTTGCTGGGCGATCCGCAACGTTCGCCGCTCGTCGCGCTGATCAACGCGATCGTCTATCAGGCGGGAACGGGAGCCAACACGCAGTCGCTGTCCGACACGCTGATCAGCAAGGCGCAGCAGCTCGTCGGCGCCGATGAAAAAGATCCGTCGAAGCAGGTCAAGCCACTGCTCGCGCCGCTGGCGGGCGCGTTCGGCCCGATCCTGCGTCTGACCGGCAGCGATCTCGTCCCCGTTGCGCCGGTCAACGGCAAAACCGCCGCCGCGCAAATGGCCGCGACCGGTGACCTGAGCCTCGCCCGATATCTGGAGCGCATCACGGCCGTGCGCCTGAAGACGTCGCAGATCGTCTCCAGCGCCGATCCGGATGCGGTTGCGCGACTGGCCGCCCAGTCGGTGTTGCAGGGCAAGACATCCGATATTGCCGACAGCCGCGACTATGCGAGCCGGGTCGCCGCGAGCCTCGGCGAACAGTGGTCCGGCTTCGGCGCATTGTTCCGGGCGCCGTTCGATCAGGCATGGCAGGTCATCGTGCAGCCGGCCGCGTCGAGCCTGAACGAGATCTGGCGCGCGGCGATCGTGGCCGACTGGAACAAGTCGTTCGGCGGCCGCTATCCGTTCGCGGATTCGGACAACGACGCGTCGCTGCCCGAAATGGCACGCTTCATGCGGCCGGATGGCGGCGTGATCACGCAATTCGTGACGACGCAGCTCGCCGGCGTCATCGAACGGCAGGGCGACCGCTGGGTGCCCGCGCAGGGCACCGATTCCGGTGCGCTGACGATCGATCCGGGTTTCCTGAGCGGGTTGAACAAACTCACGCGCATTTCGACGGTGCTATTCCCGTCCGGCGATGCGCGCGTGCGCTACGAGTTGCAGGCGGTGCCGACGCCGGGCGTCACCGACATGCGATTCGTGTTGTCCGGCCGCGAATTGCACTACTTCAACCAGAAGCAGGAATGGACGCCGTTCGAATGGCCCGGCCAGTCGCTCGAAAACCTGTCGCATATCGAATGGCAGACGGAGCAGGGCGGTTTGCGGACGGCGCTCGATTCGCAGGGGCGCTTCGGACTGATTCGCCTGTTCGAGCGAGCGAAGGTCACGCAACAGGACAACGCACGCTACCTGCTGACCTGGACGCCGGACACCAGCCAGGGCATCCCGCTGAAGGTGCAACTGCGCAGCGAGGCGGGCGCCGGCCCGCTCGACGTTCTCCAGTTGCGCAACTTCGTGCTGCCTGCACGGATTTTCATGACCGGTGCGGTGAGCGCCGGGCCTAAGGTGTCGACGGTCAGTCCGCCGCCGTTGCCGGCTGCGGCGATTGCCGCAGCCAGGCACGCTGCCGTGCCGCTGCCACCGGGGCTGCCGGGTGCGATGACGTGGCCGGATGAAGCGATGCCGATGGAGGCCGAGAAGGCATCCCGTCAGACGACCGCGATAGCGGAAGCGCGACCGGGCACACCTGGTGAGAAACCGCCAAAGAGCGATCCGCGGATGGAGGTGTCTTCGCTGGCGACGACGTCGGCATCTTCCGATGCCTCCACCAGACCGTTTGGACACGCCCTCCGTTTGCTGGGCGACGCATTTGCGTTCTGAGACCTGCCATGACGCTTGCCAATTTCGTAAAGACACTCGTCGGCGGTCCTCGCGTCGATTTGCTGCAGGCATCCCGACAGACCACCTGGGCGGCATGGCTGGCCCCGATACCGGGCGAACACGCGTGCGGCCGCGATCCCGGCTACGAGGATGCGTTCTTCGAATTGGAGGACGAAGCAAACAAGCTGTCGGGAATCGACGACGGACTGATCGTCCGCACCTGCGAGCAATTGCTCAAGGAAACCGGGAAGGATCTGCGTCTGGTCGGCTACTACACGTTTGCGAGGTTGCGGCAGGACGGTCCGGCCGGTTTTGCCGACGGACTCGAACTGGCTGCTTCGCTCGTCGACCGGTTCGGCGAGGCTGTGCTGCCCGCGCGGGCCGAGGCGAAGCGGGCGGCGCTGGAAATGCTGGCGACTTCGCGCATGATCGAGACGCTGGACAGCCGTGGCGACCTTGCGCCGACCGATCTCGAGCGTGCGCTTGCTGCGCTCGACGTGCTCGTCGAACAAACGGGACACTGGCCGGAAGCCGCGCGGCCGAATTTGCAGCCGCTGGTTGTCCGTTTCGAGCGCACGGAGGAACCAGCTCGGGGTGTGAATCCTGGCGTGGACCCGCCGCAAAAGATCGCTTCGGTTCCCGCGTCGAGCGGATCGATCGCCTCGACGCGCGACCTGCTCGATCAGGCACGCGCGATGTCTGCGTGGCTTCGAGATCAGGAAAACGGCTACTTGCCGTCGGTACGCCTCGTGCGCAGCGTTCGCTGGGACACGTTGCACGACGTGCCGCCGTCGGATGCCGCGTCGCACACGCGTCTGGCGCCTCCACGTGCCGAATTGCGCCAGCAGATGAAGCGTCTCGTGCTGCAGAAGCATTGGCACGAATTGCTCGAGCGGGTCGAAGGTGCGTTCATGGAAGGCGTGAATCACCTGTGGTTCGACCTGCAGTACTTCCAGCACGTCGCGCTCGATCATGTCGGCACACCGTACAGCGCGTGGCGCGAATTGCTGCGCGCCGACTTTGCACTGTTCCTTGAGCGACTACCGGGCATCGAACGACTGGCATTCAGCGACGGCACGCCGTTCGCCGACGACACGACGCTCGAATGGATTGCCCGGCACGCGGTCGTCCGCGATCTGGAGGCGGGCGAGACGGTGTCGCCGTTGCCCGTCTCCGCCGATAGCGAAAGCGATGCCGCCGGCGCCTGGCCTGAGATCGAAACCCAGGCCCGTGAACTGGCCGCACGCGAAGGCATCGAGACGGCCTTCGCATGGCTCGAAACGCTGCCGGGCATGAAGACCGATCGCCATCGCTACTTGCAGCGGCTCGTGATGGCCCGTCTGGCCGACCATGCCGGCCGGCCCGATACGTCGCTCGCGCTGCTGGCCGAACTCGATGCGTCCGCCCGGTCGCTGCCTCTGATGCGCTGGGAGCCGGCGCTGACGTTCGATGTCAAGCAGCAACTGGTGAGGGCACTTAAGGCGATGAGCAACCGCAAGGATGCCGACAAGCCGGCACTCGCGCGGCGCGTCGCCGAACTGCAGGCCGAGCTGACCGTACTTGATCCCGCCCGCGCATTGACCCTGTCGTAACGGATTCCCATGGACAACAACGATCCCATCCTGCGCTACTACGAAGCCGAAATGCGCTATTTGCGCGAATCCGGCAAGGAATTCGCGAAGGCGCATCCCGACCGTGCGCGCCTGCTCAATCTCGACCGCGTCGGCGATCGCGATCCGTATGTCGAACGTTTGTTCGAAGGGTTTGCGTTCCTGACCGGCAGGCTCAGGCAAAAACTCGACGACGAATTGCCCGAACTCACCGAGGGGCTTGTCAGCCTGTTGTGGCCGCACTATCTGCGGATGATCCCTTCGCTGTCGATCGTCGAACTGACGCCGTTCGCGGAGAAGCTGCAGAAAACGGTAGTCGTGCCGGCCGGCGTGCCGGTGCGTTCCGCGCCGATCAACGTGCCTTCTCCGAGCGGTGCGGAAGGCGTGGCGCCGCGGACGGTGCAATGTCTGTATCGGACGACGCAGGCCGTTGCGCTGCAGCCGGTCTCGATCACGCATGCCGGGCCGGCCGTGCGTCACGATGGCCGCTCGGTGATCCGCCTCGGCTTCGCGTTGCAAGGATCGGCGCTGCGCAAGGAGACGGATCTGTCGCGGCTGCGGCTGCATCTGAACGCCGATCTGCCGACCGCGTTCGCGATGCATCTCGCATTGACGCGCCAGGTCGATTCAATTCACTGGCGCGTTCCGGAAATACGCGATGGCGAATCCGTGCCGCTCCCGGGCGTCACGATCGAGCCGGCGGGATTTTCGACGGAAGAGCGGCTGTGGCCCAAAGCCGATGCGGCGTTTTCCGGATATCAGCTGCTGCTCGAATACTTCACGTTCCGCGAAAAATTCCTGTTCGTCGATCTGTGCGGACTGGAGGTCACGAAGTTGCCCGAAAAATCGACCCGCTTCGAACTGGAGATCGTTCTGAAGGAGGTCTATCCGCCGGATCAGCGGTTCAACGCAGATAACGTGCGACTGTTCTGTTCGCCGGTGATCAACCTGTTCGAACTGGATGCCGAGCCGATCGAGATCGACCATCACGAAACGGAATATCGCGTCGTGCCGGCCGGTCATCAAGGCGAGCATGTCGAAACGTATTCGGTCGATGCGATCGCGACGTTCGACCACGATACGGCCGAGCGACACGAATACGTGCCGTTCGCGACGTTCCGGCACCGCGGCGGCATGCTGCGGCACGAGGCGCCCGAACGCTATTTCCACACACGCGTGCGTTCCGGCGTATCGGAGCTGCACGAGATGTGGGTGATTCTCGGCGGCCACGCTTGGGAAACGATGGATACGTTGCCGGAGGAAAGCCTGTCACTGCGCGTGACAGGCACGAACGGGTTGCTGCCGCGCAAGGGGCTGCGTGAGGCGAGCCTCGAGGAGTTGGTGGCCAGCATGCCGAACGTCGCGGGCGTGCGCAATCTCGTGTCGCCGACGTTGCCGCTGTATCCGCCGACGGAAGATCGTTTCCAGTGGCGCGTGCTGTCGCATCTCGCGCCGAATTTCCTGTCGATGATGAACGCGGAAGTGTTGCGCGGCGCAATGGCGCTGTACGACTGGACGAACGAAGAGCTGAACCGGCGGCGGCTCGAAGGCATCCTGCATGTGTCGCAGCAAATTATCGAGGAGGTGTCGGGCGGCGCGGTCGAGCGCGGCGTGCTGATCGAGGTCACGCTCGATTCGCATGCGTTCTCCGGCGAAGGCGACGTGATGCTGTTCGGCGAGTTGCTGCACCGGTTCTTCGGCGCGTATGCGGAGATCAATCTGTTTACGAAGCTGGCGATCGTCAGCCTGCCGTCCCGATCCCGGACGGAATGGCCGCGCAGCAAGGCACAGCGGGCGCCGCTATGACGGCTTCGATCGATCGGATGGCGGCCGAAGCTGCCGCGTCGAAGGGGCCGCCGACGGTTGCCGGGACGCTGTTCCAGCGGGCGCCAAAGATGACTTTCATGCAGTTCTGTCGTCTGCTGGAGGCATGTGCGCCCGAACGTCCCGGGTTCGGCATGTGCGATACGCCGGAACACGAGCCGGTGCGGTTCCGGCCGCGTCCGCGGTTGGGGTTTCCGGCGGGCGAGGTGGCCGCTGTCGAATTCGACGACGAGCACCCCGATGCGCCTCCGACCGTACGCACGACTTTCATGGGGCTATACGGCGTTGACGCGGCCATGCCGTCGCACATGATCGACGAGATCGTGCTGCGGGAGGAGGGGCATGAGGCGGTCGAGGCATTTCTAGATCCGTTCAATCACCGCGCGGCGACACTGCTGTATCGCGCATGGAAGAAGTATCGCTATCCGGAGCGTTTTCGGGCCGGTGGTGTCGACGATTATTCGCAGAGCCTGCTGTGTCTGGCGGGATTCGGATGGGGCGACAAGCCGTTGCGGGCGGGCTTGCCGAATTCCCGGATGCTTGCGTTGCTGGGTTTGCTGATCCAGCGCACGCGTACATCGGAAGGGCTGGCCGGGGTGGTGGCGCTCGCGGCGCCCGGGGTCGATGTTCGCGTCGACGAGTTCTGGGCGGTGACGACGAGTACCGGGCGACCGACGCCGTTGACGTCGGCGAAGCCGGATGCGGACATGCTGGCGGAAGGGAAGCGCAGCGGGCTCGGCGGCGGCTACGTGCTCGGCAGGCGCCTCACGTATCGCAGCCGAGCAGTGCGCGTGACATTGCGGCCGGTCGACGAGCGGCAGGCTCAGGACCTGCTGCCCGATGCGGGGCTGCATCGGGAGGTGATGGCATTCATCCAGCTGTATGTCGGCGTCAAGGCCGATGTGCATTTGCGGATGGAAGTGTCGTCACGGTTCGTTCCGCACCCGACCGTCGGCGTCGAACGTGCCGGCCCGGCGCCGCGTCTCGGCTGGACGACGGTGCTGCCGTCAGTCGATGAACGCGTGATTCGCATCGCGCTTGGCGTGTACGAGGCGTTTCCCGTACCGCAACCCAACCCGCACCTCGTGCCGCACACGATCTGATTTTGGAGGTTTCATGTTCCATCGAATGAGTGCGGCTACTGCTGCCGCCGCATTGCTGCTGTCAGGTTGCGGTGCCTGGCAGTCCGTGTCGGACGCGTCGTCGAATGCGTATCGAGCCGTATTTTTCAAGCAGGTGAAGGTGCTTGACGTCGATCTGTCTGCGCGCGCCGCACTGAACCCGGACGACGCAGGGCGGCCGACATCGGTGGCCGTTCGCGTCTACCAACTGAAGGACCGCAAGATGTTCGATACAGCATCGTACGACGATCTGTTGAAGCACGACCGGACGGTGCTTGCCCAGGATCTGCAGGCGGATATGTCGGCTGTCGTGAATCCCGGAGCTTCGTCGAGTTTGTCTCAACCGATGCAACGCGAGACGGAGTATGTGGCGATCGTTGCGTTGTACCGCGTCCCCGGAGCCGCCGGAGACTGGAGGCGAGTCATCGAGAAAAAGAAGCTTGATCCGGATAAGCCTTTGCGCCTCGATCTGACATCGAGCAGATTACAGATGACGGGGGACATGCCTAAGTGAAAGTCGCGCAATCTATTCGGAGTGGGAGCAAGCCCTTCGGGTTCTCTAAACAGCTAGGACTGGCAATTTGGCTTGGCGCCATCGTGTCCGCTCGCGTGGTGGCTCAAGATGTACCGTCCCCACTCATCGTGCCGCTCGCTGGAAAGCCCGAAGACTTTGTTCCTAAGGGCTGGAAGCTCGAACTTCAGACGAAGGGCGATCTGAACGGCGATGGCCGCGACGATCTTGCGCTGGTTCTGCGTGACAATGACCCCGAGAACGTGATATCGGATGACGGCATGTGCGAGAGTCCGTTCGACGCGAATCCGCGCATCCTTGTCGTTGCCTTTGCACAGCCAGATGGCCAGTACGCTCTCGCGCTGCGAAACGAAACGCTGATACCGACCCGGGAATCACCGTGTCTAGCGGATCCCCTGGAAGAGGGGAACGTGAGCATCGACCGGGGTACGTTGCAGGTCAGGCTGGGTCGCTTTGCCAGCGCGGGAAGTTGGGAAATGGGATCGACCACCTATACGTTTCGGTGGCAGGATCGGAATTTCATACTGATCGGCTATGACAACTTCTCGGTGATGCGTAATACGGGCGCCGTGCGTACGCTCAGTGTGAACTACTCGACGGGCAAGGCCAAAATGTCGATCGGGCGTGTATCTGACGACCGCGAACGCACCCGATGGGTAAAGCTGCACGCGCCGCGTCGCTGGACGCTCGACCAGGTCGGCGATGGCTTCGAATTAGCCAAGTCGTTGCCGACAGTCGAATAGTCGTTAATGCAGGTTTGCGTAGCGTCACCGCGACGCCATGTCTCGCGGCCCATGCCGCCGGTTACCCGGCGGCATGGGCCACTGCCGGAATTACCGATCGTCTTCCCGAACCGAAGACGGATGCCGGCACAGCGCCCGCACTTCCATCTCCATATACGGAAACAGCGGCAACTGGCTGAGCAGATCATGCAATTGCTGCACGCTCTCGACATCGAAGATACTGACGTTCGCATAGCGCCCGGCGATCCGCCACAGATGCCGCCAGATCCCTTCGTTCATCAGCCGCTGGCACATCGCCTTTTCTTCCGCCTTCAGCGTCGCCGCCTTGACCGGATCCATGTCCGCCGGCAGACGGACCGTCATTTCCACATGAAACAGCATCCTGCACTCCTTGCGTTATCGATTCGTCGAACGGGAAGGCCGCTCAGGCCTGCGCGCGGGCACGCTCGACTTCGCTTGCCGGCACGTCCTGCTTTTCCTTGAGCAGCGAGAAATCGAAGTCGATCAGCGCGAACTGCCCGTCGACACCGTACGGCTTGCCTTCCGCGCCTTCGGCCTGCTTGATCTTCGGGATCAGCCCTTCGCGGGTCGCGAATGCGAAGTCGTCCCAGATGTGCGGATCGCCTTCGATGTTGATCTGCGTCGTCAGCTTACGATAACCGTCCGCCGAAACGAAGAAGTGAATGTGCGCCGGACGATGGCCGTGGCGGCCGAGCTGGTCGAGCAGCTGCTCGGTCTTGCTGCCCGGCGGCACGCTGTAGCCGACCGGCAGCACGCTGCGGAAGCTGTAGCGGCCTTCGGCGTCGGTGCGGATCGAGCGGCGCAGGTTGAATGCGGGCTGCGATTGATCGAAGTACGAATAGTTGCCGAGATGGTTCGCGTGCCATACCTCGACCAGTGCATTCGCGATCGGCGCGCCATCGTTGCCGAGCACCTGGCCGCGCATGATGAGCGTCTGGCCCGGGTCGGTGCCGTCGTCGAGGCGCGCATGGCCAACCGATTCCGGCGCACCGGCGACATACAGCGGCCCTTCGATCGTGCGCGGCGTGCCGCCCTGGATGCCGGCCTTTTCCTCGGCCTCGTCCATCCGCACGTCGAGGAAGCGCTCGAGGCCGAGGCCCGCGGCGATCAGCCCGAATTCGCGGCCGGCTTCGTTCAGGTAGTTGAGCGCCGTCCAGAACTCGCTCGGCTGCACGTCGAAGTCCTCGATCGTGTAGCAGATGTCCTTCACGATCCGGTTGACGATCGCGCGTACGCGCGGGTTGCCGGGCTTCTCGGCAGCGTCGTCGAAGGTCTTCAGCAGTGCGTCGATGGCTTGCTTGTTCATCTGTGTCTCCGGTTTCGGTTGTCGTGTGGGGATCAGCGGGCGTCGCGTCGCATCCGTTCGATGCGGGCCCAGTCGAAGGTGATGCCGAGGCCGGGCGTCGCCGGCAAGTGCAGCTTGAAATCCTGGTAGCGCAGCGGCTCGACGAGGATCTCCTCGGTGAGCAGCAGCGGGCCGAACAGCTCGGTGCCCCATTTCAGCGAGTCGAACGTGCTGAACAGTTGCGCGGACGCCATCGTGCCGGCCGCGCCCTCGAGCATCGTGCCGCCGTACAGTTCGATGCCGGCCGCCGCCGCGATCGACGCGACGCTCGCCGCGCCCTGCAGGCCGCCCGATTGCGCGATCTTCACCGCGAACACGTCGGCCGCGCGATCCTGCGCGAGCGCGAACGCATCGACGGGGCCGTGCAGCGCCTCGTCGGCCATGATCGGAACCTGCGCGAGCTGCGTGAGGCGCTTCAGCCCCGCGCGATTGGTCGCGGCGATCGGCTGTTCGACCAGGCTCACGCCGGCTTCCGCGAGCCGCGCGCCGGCCCAGATCGCGTCGGTTTCGCTCCATGCCTGGTTCACGTCGACCCGCACGTCGCCGCGCTCGCCGAGCGCGCGCTTGATCGCGACCACGTGCGCGACGTCGTCGGCGACCGCGTTCGAGCCGATCTTCAGCTTGAACGCGCGGTGGCGGCGCGCTTCGAGCATCGCCTCGGCTTCCGCGATGTCGCGCTGCGTGTCGCCGCTCGCGAGCGTCCAGGCGACGTCCACCGCATCGGTCCTGCGGCCGCCGAACAGCTCGGACAGCGGCACGCCGAGACGTTGCGCCTGTGCGTCGAACAGCGCGGTCTCGATCGCGCACTTCGCGAAGCGGTTGCCCTGGAACAGCTTGCGCGCCCGCGCCATCGCGGCGCCCGGACGCGTCGCGTCCATGCCTTGCAGCAGCGGCGCGAAGTAGGTGTCGATGTTGACCTTGATGCTTTCGGGGCTCTCCTCGCCGTATGCGAGACCGCCGATGGTCGTTGCCTCGCCGACGCCTTCGATACCGTCCGTGCATCGAATACGGACCAGTACGAGGGTCTGGCAATTCATCGTGGCGACCGATAATTTGTGGGGCCTGATCGTTGGCACGTCGACGAGCAGCGTCTCGATGCGTTCGATGGTGGCGGCAGTTGCTATCATGCGATTCCTCCTGTTGGTGCACATGGTAGGAATTCCCGCCCCGCATCGTCCAACACTCTTTCCGACTACTTCCATACCTTTGAGGCATGAAATGGAATTGCGCCAGCTCCGCTACTTCATCGCCGTCGCCGAGGAAATGAACATCACGCGGGCTGCCGAGCGGCTGCACATGACGCAGCCGCCGCTGAGCCGCCAGCTCCAGGCGATCGAGGACGAAATCGGGTTGCCGTTGTTCGAGCGCGGCGCGCGGCCGCTGAAGCTGACGGACGCCGGGCGCGTGTTCTATACGCAGGCGAAGCGCCTCGTCGACCAGGCGGACGAGCTCGGCCCGCTGACGCGGCGGCTCGCGCAACTGTCGGAGCGGATCGTGATCGGCTTCGTGCCGTCGACGCTGTACGGCGCGCTGCCGGACGTGATCCGCGCGTTTCGCGAGGCGCAGCCGGACGTCGAGCTGTCGCTGATCGAAATGTTCACGCTGGAGCAGCTTGGTGCGCTGAAGGGCGGGCGGATCGACGTCGGGTTCGGCCGCCTGCGTTTCGACGACGACCAGCTCGTGCGCGAGGCGCTGATCGAGGAAAAGCTGATCGCGGCGCTGCCGGTCGGGCATCCGCTTGCCGATCCCGACCGGCCGCTCACGCTCGCGGATATCGCGAACGAGACACTGATCGTCTACCCAAGCACGCCGCGGCCGAGCTTCGCGGACCAGCAGTTATCCGCATTGCGCGATGGCGGGCTGGTGCCGGCGGCCGTCCACGAGGTGCGCGAACTGCAGACGGCGCTCGGGCTGGTTGCCGCGAAAGTCGGCGTGTCGCTGGTGCCGGAGAGCGTGGAGGGCGTGCGCGTGAGGGGCGTCGTGTACCGGCGGCTGCCTGAGCCCGTCGCGACGTCGCCGATCATCATGAGCCGCCGGCTGCACGGCGAAAGCGCGGCGACGGCCGCGTTCTGCGCGATCGCGCGGGAGATGATCGTACCGACGGCATAAGGGCTGCTGCCGGGTACCCGCCACCGCAACTAACGGTCCATTTCGATGCACCCATTCGAATCGGGTCAAGGTGTCGCGATGTCACGTTATTCAGGATATTCAGCACGCCGGGCCGCGTTGGTTTCCTGCATGAATCAATTTCAAACCGTGCTCGCGGAATGCTTCGAGGTCAGTTAACGAGAAAAAGATTATCGGCGCGCATCTGGATTATTGCCGTGCATGGTTTTTACTATCCCATCATCGACCGATAAATCGGCCGTGTTGCCCTCCGTTAACAAGGGTTGGAGAACGGGTTTCCCGTTCCGCATCGACCTGGAGCATTACAAGGAGAGCAACGTGGGCCGATTTGAAAAAAGCATAAAGTTCAGGATTTTTTTCGCGCTCGCCACATGCGTCACGTTAATGGTGGCAATCGGCGTGTTCGGCATATTCGGCCTGTCGAGGTTGAATTCGAACGTCCATAGCGCTTATGCGGGCAATACGCTGCCGATCAGCGAATTATCGGAAATTCGCGCCGCCACATTCGGGATGCAGCTTCAGATGCGTCGGGTGCAGGCCGCGCGCGATCCCGAGCGGACCCGTAGAGGGATCGACGAGATTCGTGCCGAGCAAGGCCGTCTCGACACGATCTGGAACCGCTACTACAGCGAATCGATCACGAGCGACAAGGAGCGCCAGATCGCGGACCGCATCCATGGCGTGCTGCCGCGGTTCGGGGCGGGCGTCGACGAAGCGGTCAGCGCTGCGAGCGGCGGGGACTACGATGCGGCCGCCGCGGCGATCGACCGGCTGTCGCCGGCAGCCGGCGCGCTCAAGCAGGCGCTCGACGACGACATTGCACTGAACATTACCCAGGCGAAATCGTTCGTCGACGATAGCGCGTCGACATTCAGGATCATTTTATGGATTGCGATCAGCCTGATCGGCATCGGCGTGCTGATCGCGGCGTGGGTGTCCGCGCACTTGCTGCGGCACATCTCGACTCCGCTCGGAAAGGCCGTGCGCGTGGCCGACGAAATCGCCGGCGGCACGCTGGACAACCGGATCGACATCGACTCGCACGACGAATTCGGCCGGTTGCTCGGCGCGCTGGCGACGATGGATCGACAGCTCAGTACGACGGTGCGCGGCATCAAGCGCAGCGCGGAAGCGGTTGCGGTCGCGTCGCGCCAGATCGCGAGCGGCAATTCGGATCTGTCGGCCCGCACGGAAGAGCAGGCCGCGTCGCTCCAGGAAACCGCGTCGAGCATGACGCAACTGACCGAGACCGTGAAGCAGAACGCCGACAACGCGCAGCAGGCCAATACGCTCGCGACGCGCGCGACCGGGATGGCCGATACCGGCAACGACGCCGTGCAGAACATGGTCGCGACGATCGAGCAGATCAGCAGCAGTTCCAGCCAGGTTTCCGACATCACGGGCGTCATCGAGGGCATCGCGTTCCAGACCAACATCCTCGCGCTCAACGCCGCGGTGGAAGCGGCGCGCGCAGGCGAGCAGGGGCGCGGCTTCGCGGTGGTCGCGAGCGAGGTACGCAGCCTCGCGCAGCGCTCGGCGGCCGCCGCGAAGGAGATCAAGGAGCTGATCGGCGCATCGGTGTCGATGATCCGGGACAGCGCGCAGCAGGCCACCGGCGTTGGCGCGACGATGGGGCAGGTGAAGCAGGCGATCAAGCAGGTGTCCGATATCGTCGCCGAAATCGCGGCCGCGTCGCGGGAGCAGAGCCAGGGGATCGAGCAGGTCAATCTGGCGATCGAGCAGATGGATACGGTGACGCAGCAGAACGCGGCGCTCGTCGAGCAGGCGGCCGCGGCGGCGCATTCGCTGGAAGAGCAGGCCGGCCATCTGCAGGACGCGATGTCGGCGTTCAAGCTTGCCCCGAACCCCGTCGATGCGCCCGCCACGATGGTGCCGGCGTCGGCGCGTTTGCCCATGCCGGCGAAACCGCCGGTGGTCGCGCCGCTGGCGCGGGCGCTGACCGCGCAGGCGCCAGGCGGGTCCGCGGAATGGAATGCGTTTTGATCGGGGTAACGGTCCGCGGCCTGCTGCGACGGAGAGCATCTACCCATGAAAGTCTTGACGTGTCCGACCCACGCGGCACTTACCCTCGATGCGCTCGTCGACGCATGTGCGCGTTTCGATCCGTCGGACCGTGATCAGCGGCTGATCGTCCGAACGCTGGTCGTGCCGATGCTCGCCCGGCGGTTGAAGTGGCTGGGGCTTTTGCTGCGCGCGAGTCCGTGCAGCGAGGCGACGCGCACGATGATCAAACAGGTGGAAGGCGCGCTGGCGTGCGCGTCGGCCCGGCTCGCCAACGTGCGCCGGCCGCCTGCGGATGCCGCGCACGACGCCGCGTCGGGGCGTGGACTGCCGGGGTGAGCGTCGAGGCTACGCCGAAAATGCAACCGGCCGTCAATTCCGGCGCGGCTGCCCGTGCGGGTGGAAAGCGCGAGTCGTGTCGATGGCGATCGGCAAGACGTCCAGGGGAAATACAACGTGCAGCGTGGAGCGGTGGTGTGCGCGTGCCGATGCGGTTCCGGCCTCACCGCTTCCCGTCGAGCGTCTCCGACGGCGATTCCCCGAACTTCTCACGGTACGCGATCGCGAACCGTCCGAGGTGGGTGAACCCGCAGTCGAGCGCGACATCGGCAATCCGCCGGCCGGACGCCGCGCCGTGCAGCAGCTCGCGCGCATGGCCGAGCCGCGTTGCGCGCAGGTATTGCATCGGGCTCATCCCGCGGAACTGCAGGAACGCGTCGCGCAGCGTCCGTTCCGGCACGTTGGCGGCGCGGACGATATCGGCGAGTTGCAGCGGCTGCGCGTAATGCTCGTTCACGAACTCCTGCGCGCGCCGCACGAAGCCCGGCGCCGGGTCGCGGTGCGACGCGTGCAGCACGGACGGCGGATGGCCTTCGATCAGCAGGTCGATCAGCAGGTGCTCGAGCTGCGACGCGACGCGCGGGTTCGCGTTCGCGCGTTCGAGCAGTTCGGGCGAACGCGCGACGAGCATCAGTTGCTGGCGCCATGCGGCGAGCGCGGCGTCGCTGATATGCAGCACGGGGTCGAGCGTCGCGCGCGGGTCGCCGGTCAGCGAGCCGACGGTCGCCGCGTCGATGCGCAGCACGAACTGCTCGCAATCGGCGGACAGCACCGCGTCGAAGCGCTCGCCGGGTGCGCACAGCACGCCGGTCTGGCCGTCGACGCCGAGCTGCCGCCCCATTGCGCGCACCTCGGCCTGGCCGGACAGGCAGAACATCAGCAGGTAATAACCGTCGACCGCGTCGACCTGCACGCGCATCGCGTCGCCGAACGCGATCGTGCCGATCCCGAGCCCGCCGAGCCTGACGAAATCCATGTGCGACGCCCCATGCACGCGGCCGTTCGGCAGCAGCGCGTGCGGCTGCATCACGCGCGAGATCCGCTCGCGCGTCTCGTCGAGATCACGGGATTCGAACAGCCGGTGCGCGCGCAGCGCGAGCGGCTCGAACGACATTGGGGACATGGGCATCAGCCTGATTGTGGACGGCGCGCTTCGATCCGACGAATGGGGCGTGATCGGACGCGGTGTCGCGTGTGCCGTCATGCTAGCTCAGAAATCCGCCGAAAGTGGATATTGCGCCGCCGCAATCGCACTTTCCGGATAGACGGCGAATATTAGCCTCTCAAAAATGGACTCCATCTTATTAATGAAACGGATCAACAAGGAGTCCGACATGGAGCAGACAGAATCGCCCGTCGTATTCGCCGCGCGCGACGACGCGTCCGACGTGAGGTTTCCGCACGACGACGGCTCGCGCGTGCCGTACAAGGTGTTCAGCTCGCAGGCCGTCTATGAACGCGAGCAGGAACGCATCTTCCGCGGGCCGACGTGGAACTTCGTCGCGCTGGAAGCGGAAATCCCGAACGCCGGCGACTTCAAGAGCACGTTCGTCGGCGACACGCCGGTGGTCGTCACGCGCGCCGAGGACGGCACGCTCGCCGCATGGGTGAACCGCTGCGCGCACCGCGGCGCGCAGGTGTGCCGCAAGTCGCGCGGCAACGCGAGCTCGCACACGTGCGTGTATCACCAGTGGAGCTTCGACAACACGGGCAACCTGCTCGGCGTGCCGTTCCGGCGCGGCCAGAAGGGGATGACCGGGATGCCGGCGGATTTCGATCCGAAGCAGCACGGGCTGCGCAAGCTGCGCGTCGACAGCTATCGCGGGCTGGTGTTCGCGACCTTCAGCGACGACGTGATGCCGCTGCCCGACTACCTCGGCGAGCAGATGCGCCCGTGGATCGACCGGATCTTCCACAAGCCGATCGAGTATCTCGGCTGTACGCGCCAGTATTCGAAGTCGAACTGGAAGCTGTACATGGAGAACGTGAAGGACCCGTATCACGCGAGCATGCTGCACTTGTTCCATACGACCTTCAACATCTTCCGCGTCGGGATGAAGGCGCGTTCGATTCCGGACGCGAACCACGGGCTGCACAGCATCATCACGGTGACGAAGACGAATGACGACACGTCGGCCGCGTACAAGCAGCAGAACATCCGTTCGTTCGACGAGGGCTTCCACCTCGAAGACGAATCGATCCTCGATCTCGTATCGGAATACGACGAGGACTGCACGAACCATATCCAGCCGATCTTCCCGCAGCTCGTGATCCAGCAGATCCACAACACGCTGGTCGCGCGACAGATCCTGCCGAAGGGCCCCGACAACTTCGAGCTGATCTTCCATTTCTTCGGCTATGCAGACGACACGCCCGAGCTGCGCGCGCTGCGCATCAAGCAGGCGAACCTCGTCGGGCCGGCCGGCTATATCTCGATGGAGGACACGGAGGCGACCGAGCTCGTGCAGCGCGGCACGGTGCGCGACGGCGATGCGACGTCGGTGATCGAGATGTCGCGCGGCAATCCGGACCAGCAGGACACGGTGATCACCGAAAGCCTGATCCGCAAGTTCTGGGTCGGCTACCAGAAGCTGATGGGCTATTGAAGCGGGAGCGAGAAATGACGGAAGACATGAAGACGTGGTTCGAGATTTACATGCTCCAGAACCGCTACATCGGGCACCTCGACAACGACCGGCTCGAACGCTGGCCGGAAATGTTCACCGAGGACTGCACATACGAAATCGTGCCGAAGGAGAACGCGGATCTCGGGTTGCCGGTCGGGATCGTCCACTGCACGAACCAGCGGATGCTGCGCGACCGCGTGGTGTCGCTGCGGCACGCGAACATTTTTGAAGAGCACACGTACCGGCACATGACGTCGGGCCTGACGATCGTCGCGGAACGCGACGGCGAGATCGACACCGAGAGCAACTACGTGGTCGTGCAGACGCGCAGCAACGGCGAGTCGAACGTGTACCAGGCCGGCAAGTACTACGACACGGTCGTGCGCACACCCGACGGGCTGCGCTACAAGACCAAGCGCGTGATCTACGACACGTCGCGGGTGCAGACGCTGCTCGCAACCCCGATCTGACGAAGCAAGGAACCGACATGACCGAAGCAACGCTCGCCGAGTGGCATCCGCTTGGCGCTTTCGACGAATTCTCCGAAGACGAACCGGCGGCGCGCGTCGCCGGCCAGAAGCCGGTCGCCGTGTTCCGGATCGGCGACGAACTGTTCGCGATGCACGACCTTTGCACGCACGGCCATGCGCGGCTGTCCGAAGGTTATGTGGAGGACGGTTGCGTCGAATGCCCGCTGCACCAGGGGCTGATCGACATCCGCACCGGCGCGCCGAAATGCGCGCCGATCACGGAGCCGGTGCGGACCTATCCGATCCGGATCGTCGACGGGCAGGTGGAAGTCAATGTCGGCTGATCCGTTCGTGATCGTCGGCGCGGGCCACGCGGCCCGGCGCACGGCCGAAGCGCTGCGCGAACGCGATGCCGCCGCGCGCATCGTGATGATCGGCGCGGAGCGCGAGCTGCCGTACGACCGGCCCGCGCTGTCGAAGGATGCGCTGCTGAGCGACGGTGGCGAGCAGCGCGCGTTCGTGCGCGATGCGGCGTGGTACGACACGCAGCGTATCGAGCTGCGGCTCGGCACGCGCGTCGATGCGATCGAGCGCGACGCGCAGCGCGTGCGGCTCGACGACGGCACGACGCTGCCGTACGCGCGGCTCGTGCTCGCGACGGGCTCGCGGGTGCGCACGTTCGGCGGCGCGATCGACGAAGGTGTCGAGCCGCATTACGTCCGTACCGTTGACGATGCACGTGCATTGCGCGCACGACTTGCGCCGGGCCGCCGCGTCGCGGTGCTCGGCGGCGGGTTCATTGGCCTCGAGGTCGCGGCTGCGGCGCGCCAGCTCGGTTGCGACGTGACGGTGATCGATCCTGCTCCCCGATTGCTGCAGCGTGCGTTGCCGGAAGTCGTCGGCGCGTATGCGCGTCAGTTGCACGACGCGCGCGGCGTGGTGTTTCAGGTGGCGACGCTGCCGCGTGCGATTCGTCGTGCGCCGTCCGGCGGTGCGATCGTCGAGACCGATCGCGGCGACGTGCAGGCCGATATCGTCGTGGTCGGCATTGGTGTCGTGCCCAATGTCGAGCTTGCACAGGCGGCCGGGCTCGACGTCGACAACGGGATACGCGTCGACGCGGGCTGCCGCACCGCCGATCCCGCGATTTTCGCAGCGGGCGAGGTGACGATGCACTTCAATCCGCTGCTCGGGCGTCACGTGCGGATCGAATCGTGGCAGGTCGCCGAAAACCAGCCGGCCGTTGCGGCCGCGAACCTGCTCGGCGCGGACGAAGCCTATGCCGAGCTGCCGTGGCTGTGGTCCGATCAGTACGACTGCAACCTGCAGATGCTGGGGCTGTTCGGCAGCGAACGCACGATCGTCGTGCGCGGCGATCCGGCGAGCGGGCCGTTCACGGTGTTCGGGCTGGGCGACGACGGCAAGATTGTCGCGGTGGCCGCGGCGAACCTGGGGCGCGACATCGGCGCATCGCGCCGGCTGATCGCGGCGGGGGCGGTGCCCGATCCGGCGAAACTCGCCGATCCGGCGGTGAACCTGAAGACGTTCCTGTAACGGCGGCAGGCGCGGCGAGTATGGCAAGCGCGGCGATCGGATTGCATCGGCGATGACGTCGCCGGCCGCGCGTTTGCCGGACGGTTGCGCGACGTGGCGGGTGACGTGATGCGCGGCGGCGGTCGCGCGGGCTCGTCGCGCATCATGCCGCGCGTTTGTCTGCCGGTGCGAAATCGGGGATATTAGCGGCATCGCCGATCCACCCGTCCTCCATGCCGCCCGACAAAGCCCTCGAACTGAAACGAAGCAAGCGCCGCGCGCTGTGGCTGCTGCTGGCCGCGGTCGCGGTGTTCGTCACGACGATCGTGCTGCCGCGCGGCCCGTGGGTCGACGGCTTCAAGGCCGTGGCCGAGGCCGCGATGGTCGGCGCGCTCGCCGACTGGTTCGCGGTCGTCGCGCTGTTCCGCCGCGTGCCGATCCCGTTCGTGTCGCGCCATACCGAGATCATCCCGAAGAACAAGGACAAGATCGCCGACAACCTCGCGGTGTTCGTGCGCGAGAAGTTCCTCGGCCCCGATGCGCTTGCCGCGCAGATCCGCCAGCACGATCCCGCGCAGAAACTAGGCGCGTGGCTCGGCGAGCCGGCGAACACCGACGCGCTCGGCGGTTATGTGACGAAGCTGATGAGCTTCGCGCTCGACATGACCGACGACGCGCGGATCCAGTCGTTCGTCCACGACGCGTTCCGCGCGGTGATCGACCGGGTCGACCTGTCGCAATCGGTTGGCGCGATCCTCGACACGCTGACGAAGGACGGCCGCCACCAGGCGCTGCTCGACGATGCAATCGAACAGGTGGTCGACGTGCTAGACAAGGAGGAGAACCGCGAGGTGATCGCGGGCTTCATCGTCGAATGGCTGAAGACGCAGTACCCGAAGGTCGAGAAGATCATGCCGACGCAGTGGTTCGGCGAGAACGGCGCGCGGATGCTCGCCAGCGCGGTGAGCCGCGTGCTGGAAGGCGTGGCGGCCGACCCCGAGCACGAGTTGCGGCAGCGCTTCGACCGGACGGTCGTGCGGCTGACCGAGCGGCTGAAGCACGATCCCGCGTTCATCGAAAAGGGCGAGGAGATCAAGCGCTACATCCGCGACGGCGATGCGTTCAACGCGTATGCGCGCGACTTGTGGGACCAGTTGCGCGCGTGGCTGAAGGCCGATCTCGCGCGCCCCGATTCGACGCTGCACCGGCAGGCCGCGACGCTCGGCGGCTGGCTCGGCGCGCGGCTCGCCGAGAGCCCGGCACTGCGCGCGTCGCTGAACGAGCATATCGAGAAGGCCGTGCACGAGATGGCGCCGGATTTCGCCGATTTCCTGATGCGTCACATCCGCGACACGGTGCGCAACTGGGATGCGCGCGAGATGTCGCGGCAGATCGAGCTGAACATCGGCAAGGATCTGCAGTACATCCGCATCAACGGCACGCTGGTCGGCGGGCTGATCGGGCTCGGGTTGTATCTGGTGTCGCTGGTGCCGCACTGGGTGGCTGGGTGACTGCACTGACGCGGCCACGGACATCGCGGAAAGGGCGCGATGCCGCGCGCCCGCGCATCACGCGTGCGCTTTCGAGCCGTGCAGTTGCAGGCCGAGCGCCTTGATGACCTTCAGGATCGTGCCGAAGCTCGGGTTGCCGTCGTGCGACAGCGCCTTGTACAGCCCTTCGCGCGACAGGCCCGCATCGCGCGCGACCTGCGACATGCCGCGTGCGCGTGCGATCACGCCGAGCGCGTGCGCGATGAAGGCCGGATCGTCGCCGGCCTCTTGCAGGCAGGCCTCGAAGTAATCGGCCATGTCGTCTTCGGTTTGCAGATGGTCGGCCGAATCCCACGGCCGGGTGCTGATCTTGTCCATCGATCACTCCATGTCGAGATGCGCAAGCATCGCGTGCGCGGCGCGTATGTCGGCCTGTTGCGTCGATTTATCGCCGCCGCAGAGCAGGATGACCCAGATCGTTCCGCGCCGGACGTAGTAGACGCGATAACCGGGGCCATGGTCGATACGCATCTCGACGACCGGCGAGCCGGCGGATTTCCAGTCGCCCGGATTGCCCATCGACAGGCGGTCGATGCGCGCCTGGATGCGGCGCTTCGCGATGCGATCCTGCAGGCCGGCAAACCATGCGTCGAAGACGTCGGTGGTCCGGATGCTGTACGTAGGCGCACTGTAGGGCATTGATTGCAGTATGTCAACCATGGTTCACATATGTATCGGGCTATTCCGTAGTCGCTACATTAGGGCTGCCCGCTTCGTTTGCGCGCCAGATGGCCGTTCGGCCGAAGTCGAAATCTTTCGAATCCGTCTACAATCAAAAACGTCTTTGCCGCCCGTGCGCGCCCGCCGCGCACGGGCGGGTCCGTTCGTCCTCCGGTATCCGGAGGCGCCACCGCGCATCGCTCATGGCGCGGCGAGCAGTGCCGTGGTTTGTGTCCAGCAGGTAAAGCGTCCGCGTGCCGTAGGCCGGCGCGCGTCATGTCCGCCGCGTGTCCGTAGGCCGGGCAGGCGGCATCAACCGAGAGTCCCCCATGAAAGCATCGGATCTGTTCGTGAAGGCGCTGGAAGCCGAAGGCGTCGAGTACGTATTCGGCATTCCCGGCGAAGAAAACCTCGATCTGCTCGAATCGCTGCGGCGATCCAGGATCAAGCTCGTGCTGACCCGGCACGAGCAGGCGGCCGGGTTCATGGCCGCCACCTACGGCCGCCTGACGGGCCGCACCGGCGTGTGTCTCGCGACGCTCGGGCCCGGCGCCACGAACCTCGTGACGGCCGCCGCGTATGCGCAGCTCGGCGGGATGCCGATGCTGATGATCACCGGGCAAAAACCGATCAAGTCCAGCAAGCAGGGCCATTTCCAGATCGTCGACGTGGTCGACATGATGCAGCCGCTCACGAAGTTCACTCGGCAGATCGTGTCGATCGGCAACATCCCTTCGGCCGTGCGCGAGGCGTTCCGCCGCGCCGAGGAAGAGCGCCCGGGCGCCGCGCACCTCGAGCTGCCGGAAGACATCGCGCACGAGGAAGGCGACGGCAAGCCGATCCCGCGCAGCTACAGCCGGCGGCCGGTGGCCGAGGAGAAGGCGGTCGCGCATGCGGTCGACGCGATCCAGGCCGCGCGCCATCCGCTCCTGATGATCGGCGCGGGCGGCAACCGCAAGACGACCCGCAAGATCCTCGGCGAATTCGTCGACAAGACGGGCATCCCGTTCTTCACGACGCAGATGGGCAAGGGCGTGATCGACGAGACGCACCCGCTGTGGCTCGGCAACGCGACGCTGTCCGACGGCGACTTCGTGCACCGCGCGATCGAGCATGCGGACTGCATCATCAACGTCGGCCACGACGTGATCGAGAAGCCGCCGTTCTTCATGCGCGCGGACGACAAGACCGTGATCCACGTGAACTTCCTCGGCGCGCAGGTCGATCCCGTCTATTTCCCGCAGATCGAGGTGGTCGGCGACATCGCGAACGCGGTGTGGCAGATGACGGAAGCGATCGTCCCGCAGCCGCACTGGGATTTCGTGCGCTTCGCGATGATCAAGGAGCATTTCGACGCGCATCTGGAGAAGGGCCAGCACGACCCGCGCTTCCCGATGTACCCGGTACGCATCGTCAACGACCTGTACAACGCGCTGCCTACCGACGGGATCGTCTGTCTCGACAACGGGATGTACAAGATCTGGTTCGCGCGCTACTGGCGCGCGCACGAGCCGAACTCGCTGTTGCTCGACAACGCGCTCGCATCGATGGGCGCGGGCCTGCCGTCGGCGATCGCGACGAAGATCGTGCATCCGCAGCGCAAGGTGATCGCCGTGTGCGGCGACGGCGGTTTCATGATGAATTCGCAGGAACTCGAGACCGCCGTGCGGCTGAAGCTCGACATCGTCGTGATGATCCTGCGCGACGATGCCTTCGGGATGATCCGCTGGAAGCAGGAGAACATGAACTTCCCCGATTTCGCGATGACGCTGCAGAACCCCGATTTCGTGGCGTATGCGCAAAGCTACGGCGCGCACGGGCATCGCGTCGAATCGGCCGACGATCTCGAACCGCTGCTGCGCGAGTGCTTCTCGGCGCCGGGCGTGCACGTGATCGACGTGCCGATCGACTATTCGGACAACGAGCGCGTGCTGAACCGCGAGATCAAGCGGCTGTCGGCGCAACTCTGAATTCCCCGTTCACAGGAAGGAGTCGTTCCATGTTGAAGGAAACCTATCCGTACTACCTCGCCAACGAAGCCGTCTACGCGAACACGGATCTGGAAGTGACGGACAAGTTCAGCGGCGAGGTCGCGACGCGCGTCGCGCTGGCCGACGCGAAGGCGATCGATGCGGCGATCGGCGCGGCGGTCGATGCCGCAAAACCGATGCGCGAGCTGCCGGCCTACAAGCGGCAGGCGGTGCTCGACCATTGTGTCGCGCGCTTTCGCGAGCGCTTCGACGAGCTGGCGGAGGCGCTGTGCATCGAGGCCGGCAAGCCGATCAACGATTCGAAGGGCGAAGTGACGCGGCTGATCGACACGTTCCGCGTCGCATCCGAGGAATCGGTGCGCATCGACGGCGAGATCATCAACCTCGAAATCTCCGCGCGTGCGCAGGGCTATACCGGCTACACGAAGCGCGTGCCGGTCGGCCCGTGTTCGTTCATCTCGCCGTTCAATTTTCCGCTGAACCTCGCCGCGCACAAGGTCGCGCCCGCGCTCGCGGCTGGCTGTCCGTTCGTGCTGAAGCCCGCGAGCCGCACGCCGATCGGCGCGCTGATCATCGGCGAGGTGCTCGCGGAAACCGACCTGCCGAAGGGCGCGTTCTCGGTGCTGCCCGCGCATCGCGACGGTGCCGATCTCTTCACGACCGACGAGCGCTTCAAGCTGCTGTCGTTCACGGGCTCGCCGGCCGTCGGCTGGGCGCTGAAGGAGAAGGCCGGCAAGAAGAAAGTCGTGCTGGAACTCGGCGGCAACGCGGCCGCGATCGTCGATGCGGACCAGCGCGACCGGCTCGACTACGTGGTCGAGCGTCTCGCGTTCGGCGCGTACTACCAGTCGGGCCAGAGCTGCATCGGCGTGCAGCGGATCCTCGTGCATGCCGATCTTTACGATGCGCTGCGCGAGAAGCTGATCGCGAAGACGCGTTCGCTGAAGATGGGCGATCCGAAGGATCCGTCGACGTTCGTCGGCCCGATGATTTCCGAATCCGAATCCCGCCGGTTGTCGGGCTGGATGGATGCGGCCGTCGCGGCGGGCGCGAAGATCGTCGCGGGCGGCAAGGTCGACGGCGCGATGTTCGAGGCGACGCTGCTGGAAAACGTCGGGCATGAGCAGGACCTGTACCGCAAGGAGGCGTTCGGCCCCGTCGCGATCCTCGAGAAATTCGACCGGTTCGACGACGCGCTCGCGCGCGTGAACGACAGCGACTTCGGGCTGCAGGCCGGCGTGTTCACCGATTCGCTCACGCATGCGCAGCGCGCGTGGGACGAGCTGGAGGTCGGCGGTGTCGTGATCAACGACGTGCCGTCGTTCCGCGTCGACAACATGCCGTACGGCGGCGTGAAGGATTCGGGCCTCGGCCGCGAAGGGATCCGCTACGCGATCGAGGACATGACCGAGCCGCGGCTGATGGTCGTGCGGCGCCGCTAACGCGCGGGTGGGCAGCACGGTGCCGTTTTTCATTGCGGCGCGCGCACCGGGCCGCATCAGGCCCGCACCGCATGGCGGGTCTCCCGAACGCGCTCGACTGCGGGTATCGCATCGTGATGTAATCGCGCCAAACTGCCGACCGGGGCACGACACCGGAACGCGCGAATTCATTCTTCACGAGGTCGATTCATGTCTCCCGTCTCGGCATTCAAGCTGGTTTTGTTGTCATTCCTGGCGATCGTCGCGCTCGAATGCATCGCGAAGCGGCTGCGGCTGCCGCCCGCGGCCGCGCTGCTGATCGGTGGCATCGGCATCGCGTTCATCCCAGGCCTGCCGCCGATCAACCTCGATCCTGAACTGGTGCTGCTAGTGTTCCTGCCGCCGCTGCTGATGGACGGCGCGTATTTCTCCGTGTGGGAGGAGTTCAAGCGCAACGTCGGCGGCATCCTGCTGCTCGCGATCGGCGCGGTCGTGTTCACGACGTTCGCGGTCGGCTTCGCCGTGCATTGGGTCGCGCCGGCGCTGCCGTGGGCCGCATGCTTCGCGCTCGGCGCGATCGTGTCGCCGCCCGACGCGGTCGCCGCGAAGGCCGTGCTCGAACGCGTCGCGCTGCCGCGCCGGCTGATGGTGCTGCTCGAAGGCGAGAGCCTGTTGAACGACGCGGCCGGCCTCGTGCTGTTTCGCTTCGCGGTCGCGGCCGCGCTCACCGGCGCGTTCAGCCTCGAGCATGCGGTCGTGCGCTTCGCGGAGCTCGGGCTCGGCGGCGTGGTGATCGGCTTCGTGGTCGGCAAGCTCGTCGTGTGGTTCCTGAAGCTGCTCGACGACGACTATCTCGTGATCACCGTCGGGGTGATCGCCGGCTGGATCGCGTACATCGCGGGCGAAATGGTCGAGGTGTCGGGCGTGATCGCGACCGTCACGGCCGGCATGATCATCGGCTGGCATCAGCACGAGGTGTTCTCCGCGGCCGTGCGCACGCGCGGCACCGCGTTCTGGCAGGTCATCGTATTCCTGCTCGAAGCGATGGTGTTCGTGCTGATCGGGCTGTCGCTGCGCGGCGCGATGCAGCGGCTCGGCGGCTTCGAACAGGTGCTCGGCACGATGATGCCACCGGTGCTCGCGGTGCTGGCGGCGGTGATCGTGTCGCGCTTCGTGTGGATCTACGCGGTCGAGGCGCTGAAGTGGCCGGTGCGCGGGATCGCGCGGCGCGGCGACGCGCCCGACTGGAAGGCCGCGACGATCATGAGCTGGGCCGGGATGCGCGGTGTCGTCACGCTGGCGATCGCGCTGTCGCTGCCCGAGGCGATGCCCGGCCGCGACCTGATCCTGGTCGCGTCGTTCGCGGTGATCCTCGTCACCGTGCTGCTGCAGGGCACGACGATCGGGCCGCTGATCCGGCTGCTGCGTTTGCCGCAACGTGAAGAGCGCGCCGCGCATCACCTGACCGAGCCGCAGACGTGGGCGTACGTCGAGGCCGCGCAGCTTGCGGCGATCCAGCCGCTCGTGCGCGACGAGAACGGCGTCGTGATCCATCCGCGCCTGCTCGAGCAATACACGTACCGCGCGGAATTGACCGAGCGGGCGAAGGACGAGCCCGCATATCCGGCGGAAGTGCGTACCGCGCACTACGACGTGGTGCTGGCCGCGATCAAGGCCGGGCGCGCGGAGTTGTTGCGCCTGCATCGTTCGGGCCGCATCCACGACGAGATGCTGCACATGCTCGAACGCGATCTCGACCTGCAGGAAGTGTCCGCGCAGCACGGGCGCGGATAGGCGGCCGCGCCGCCATCACGAGGGCTGGCTTCCTGCCGGCTCGATGCGCGTGCGGCGCGGGCCCCGCCCGGCGCGCCGCTTTTTTCTCCCTTCCTCAAGCCGATTCGATGCATTCGCATCAGGCCCCAATACATCTCGCGGGCGGGCCTTGCAGCGCATGCAAACCTCGCTGCGCCGGTCGCGCAAACGTTATCGTCTTTCGAATCCGGAAATGATCTGATTTATCTGATTGCGGCTCTTTCTGCATATTTGGCAAAACTAAACCGGAAGGAGATAGATGCTGTGCTCTAATTTCATTTAGAATCAGCCGGTTATGTTTATTGAGAGAAAGAATGCGGAGGTAATGCGGTCGTCGACGGGGAAAAACCGGCGCCCGGCGCCCCGCAAGGCAGTGCCGACAGGCCAAATCGGCGGAATCAGGCGGGTTTATCAACCCGCAATATAAGATAGCGTCCAAGTCGGATAAACAACCCCTATGAAAGAATCGATTGGAGATTCGGCGTTTGAAACTGTATTTATGAAAGAATCGAGCGGTGATAATGCTCCGGATTGTCTTGAATCGGGGCTTTCGGTTCTCCTGGTCGACGATCAACCGTTCGTCGGCGAAGTGATCCGCCGCGCGCTGCGCAGCGAACACGATATCGATCTGCACGTGTGCACCGACGCGCACCGGGCGATAGCGGTCGCGCGCGACGTGAAGCCGACGGTCATCCTGCAGGATCTCGTGATGCCGGAGTTCGACGGCCTCGATCTCGTCCGCGCATGGCGCGCGAACGCCGGCACCGCTCGCGTGCCGATCATCGTGCTGTCCGCGAAGGAGGAGCCGATCGTCAAGCGCGAGGCGTTCATCGCCGGCGCGAACGACTATCTGGTGAAGCTTCCCGACGCGATGGAGCTGACCGCGCGCATCCGCTATCACTCGAATTCGTATCTGATGTCGCGGCAGCGCGACGAGGCGCTCGATTTCCTGTCGCACGACATGCGTTCGCCGCAGACGTCGATTCTCGCGCTGCTCGACGTCTACCGGACCGAACACGGCGAACTGCCGGCGATCATGGAGCGTATCGCCGGCCATGCGCGGCGCGCGCTCGCGCTAGCCGACGGTTTCATCCACCTGACCCGCGCGCAGTCCGAGCGGCGCGCGCACGAGGTCGTGAGTCTCAACGAGATCGTGCTCGATGCCGTCGACCAGCTTTGGGAGAAGGCGGCCGGGTGCGGCAGCCGGGTCGTCGCGCACGTGCCCGATTCCGAGTGCGTGACGATGGGCGACCGCATGATGCTCACGCGCGCGGTCGCGAACCTGATCGACAACGGGTTGAAGTACGGCCCGGCCGGCACGGACGTGCACTGCACGCTGAGCGGCGAGGACGGTGCCTGGCTGATCGGCGTCGAGGATACCGGCGCCGGTATCGCACCGGAGCAGCGCACGGCCGCGACCGAGTCGTTCGTGCAGCTCGAATCCGCGCATGGCGCGGCGCGCAGCGGCTTCGGCCTCGGGCTCGCGTTCGTCCGCGCGACGGCGGCGCGGCATCGCGGCCGGATCTTGATGCGCAACACGGCGCGCGGCTTCATGGTCGCGCTTCGACTGCCGGCGCAAGCGGAGCGGTGATTTCGCGGCGCGGCCTGCCGGCGCCGCGTCGTCCGCATTCGACCACGAGGCGCTCGTGGCGCGCCTATCGGCGCGCAGGCGGGCGTGGATTTTTTCAACGCTGATTTTAGAAAGCCCATAACGAACATGGCCACAGTGACGCCCCGTGCGACCAATGAAAGCCTGCATCCGACGATCGGCGCTACCCGGCTGACGCTCGGCAATCGCATTCTGCTCAGCTTCGGCGTGCTGTTCGTGCTGATGCTGGTGACAGCCGGCGTGTCGTACGAGCGCCTGCGCGCGATCAACAGCGAAGCCGTCAGCATCGAGCGCGACTCGCTGCCCGGCGTCTACCTCGCGGCGTCGCTGCGCGGCTCGGTCAACGAATCGTTCGCGCAGCTGCAGCAGGCCACGTTCGTCGACACCGACCCCGAAGCCGTGCAGCGCGATCTCGCGAAAATCGCCGAAGCGCTGAAGGAAGTCGAGTCGTTGTCGGTCGATTACCAGAACACGACGTTCCGCGACGACGACCGTCAGCGTTTCGCGACGTTTCGCGGTTCCTACGACCGCTACCTGCCGCTGCTGAACGAAGCCGTGCAGAAACACCGCATATCGCGCGACGATGCCGTTGCCGCCTACGCGAAGGTGCAGCCCGTGTGGGTCGAGGTCGTGCGCAATGCGAATACGCTGGTACAGGAGAACCGCAAGTTCGCCGACCAGTCCGCGAAGCTGATCCGCGAATCCGTGCAGGACACCGAGGTCGTGCTCGCGACCGCACTGGCGGTCATGCTGCTGTCCGCGATCGCACTCGGCTATTTGCTGTTCCGTTCGGTCACCGTACCGATGGCGCGGCTCGTCGAAGTGCACGACGTGATGCGCACCGGCAACCTGACGCGCCGCCTCGACCTGCGCCGTGGCGACGAATTCGGCACGCTCGAGACGGGCTTCAACCGGATGGCCGACGAGCTGACCGAACTGGTCTCGCGCGCGCAGCAATCGTCGCTTCAGGTGACGACTTCGGTCGCCGAGATCGCGGCGACGTCGCGCGAGCAGCAGGCGACCGCGAACGAAACCGCGGCCACGACGACCGAGATCGGCGCGACCTCGCGCGAGATCTTCGCGACGTCGCGCGACCTGCTGCGCACGATGAACGAGGTGGCCGGCGTGGCCGAGCAGTCGGCGACGCTCGCGGGCGTGAGCCAGAGCGGGCTCACGCGGATGGGCGAGACGATGCGCAGCGTGATGGACGCGGCCGGTTCGGTGAACGCAAAACTCGCGATCCTCAACGAGAAGGCGCTGAACATCAATCAGGTGGTCGCGACGATCACCAAGGTGGCCGACCAGACCAACCTGTTGTCGCTGAACGCGGCGATCGAGGCCGAGAAGGCCGGCGAGTACGGCCGCGGCTTCGCGGTCGTGGCGACCGAGATCCGCCGCCTCGCCGACCAGACGGCCGTCGCGACCTACGACATCGAGCAGACGGTGAAGGAAATCCAGTCGGCCGTGTCGGCGGGCGTGATGGGAATGGACAAGTTCTCGGAGGAAGTGCGCCGCGGGATGCTCGACGTGCAGCAGGTCGGCGGGCAGCTGTCGCAGATCATCGCCGAGGTGCAGACGCTCGCGCCGCGCTTCCAGATGGTCAACGAAGGGATGCAGACGCAGGCGAACGGCGCCGAGCAGATCACGCAGGCGCTGTCGCAGCTGTCCGAAGCCGCGCAGCAGACCGCCGAGTCGCTGCGCCAGTCGTCGCAGGCGATCGACGACCTGACGCTCGTCGCGAACCAGTTGCGCACCAGCGTGTCGCGCTTCAAGGTTGACGCGTGACGCGCGCCGACCCGCAGAACGGCGCACCGGCGCTGTTCCTGATGTTCGAGCTCGACGGCGAGCGTTATGCGCTCGACGCGGCCGGCATCGACGAGGTGCTGCCGCTCGCGATCACGAAAGCCGTGCCCGGCGCACCCGAATGGATCGCCGGGCTGCTGATGCGCGGCGGCCAGCCGGTGCCGGTGATCGACGTGCCGATGCTCGCGCTCGGGCGCCGCGCGCACGCGCTGCGCTCGACGCGGCTCGTGATGGTGCGCTACCGCGCGGGCCACGGCGACGGCGAGCGCATGATCGGCCTGATCGTCGAGCGTGCGACGCAGACGATGCGGATCGATCGCGCGGCGTTCCGCGCGAGCGGCATCTCGACCGCGCGCACGCGCTGGCTCGGGCTCGTCGCGAACACGCCCGACGGCGTCGTGCAGCAGGTGTCGGTATCCGACCTGATCGACGACGTTGCGCGCCTGTATCTGTTCGACGGCCTGCCGAGCCACGGGGAGGCGTCCGCATGAAAGAGTCCGAATCGCGATTTCGCGGCTGGCTGCTGCGCGAGACCGGCATCGACCCCGATTCGCTCGGCAACGATTTTCTGATCCGTGCGCTGACGGAGCGTGTGCATGCGCTGCAGGCGGACGGCGAGCGCCTGCCGTCGGCCGCGCGGCCGCCCGTGACGCAGGACGCGCTCGATGCGTACTGGCAGCAGCTCAACGCGTCGGCCGACGAGCGGCGCGCGCTGATCGAACTGTTCGTCGTGCCCGAGACGTGGTTCTTCCGCGACCGCGAGGCCTTCGCGACGCTCGCGCGGCTCGCGGCCGAACGGCTCGCCGCGACGCCCGGGCGCGTGATCCGCGTGCTGAGCGCGCCGTGCTCGACGGGCGAGGAGCCATATTCGGCGGCGATGGCGCTGCTCGACGCGGGGCTCGAACCGGCCAGCTTCACGATCGACGCGATCGACCTCAGTGCACGCGCGATCGAACAGGCTCGCCTCGGCAGTTACGGGCGCAACGCGTTTCGCGGCACCGCGACGGAATTTCGCGCACGCTACTTCACGCCGTCCGCCGACGGCTGGCTGCTCGACGAGCGCGTGCGTGCGCGCGTGCAGTTCCGGCACGCGAACCTTGTCGAACCGATCGCCGATACGGGCTTTCGCTACGATTTCGTGTTCTGCCGCAACGTGCTGATCTACTTCGACCGCGACGCGCAGGATCGCGTGATCCGTTCGCTCGACGCGTGTCTGGCCGACGACGGCATGCTGTTCGTCGGGCCGGCCGAAACGGGCGTCGCGATGCGGCACGGGATGCGCTCGGCGCGCGTGCCGCTCGCGTTCGCATTTCATCGCGAGCCGGCCGGTACGGCGGCCGATGCAGGCGCGGCCCGGGCTGCGGCGCCGCTGTCCGCGGCAGCGGCGCACCCGCGCGCGGAGCGCTTCAAGGTCGCGCCGCTCGTGGCGACGCGCCCGGTGCTGGCC